>JAGCRH010000122.1 GCA_017964785.1 Prevotella sp. | reverse complement strand
GCTCCCGTCACCTGATCTTTCTCCCAGCCGTAGATCTTCACGGTGGCATAGAGATCGGTGATACAGAGTGACTCATCGAAGCGTGTCATATTTGTCTGGTAAATGCCACAGATGGTATAGCGACGGGTGCGCACACTCTCGTCGATGAAATAGGCAAACACCTTGTCACCCACGTTGAGTTTCATCTTATCGGCAATCATCCGTGAGATCAGTAGTCTGTTGCTACTGGTGGTATCGCTGAATACGGGAATCTCACCTTCCACGAGGTTCTGTTTCAGGAAGGTCATGTCGTATTCCGGTCCCACACCCTTGAACATCACACCGAGAAAATCCTCATCGGTCTTCAGGATACCCTGTGTGAAGGCATAGCGTTCCACATGGCGCACACCCTTCAGTCCGCCCAGCACCTGCATCATACTATCGTCGATGCACACGGGGAAACGGTCGGAAGAAGTGAAATTCATGATGTTCTGTACCTGAATATGACTGCCGAAGCCCACCACCTTGTCGCGGATGGTATGTTTGAATCCCAGCACCACGCCGACGGTGACAATCATCACCGCCAGTCCGATGCCGACACCGAGAGTGGCAATACGGATGGCAGGGCGACTCACTTTCCGTTTGTCGCCCTGGTCACTGTAAATTCTCTTTGCTATGAAAAACGGCAGGTTCAATGTTCAATGGTCAATGTTCAATCTTCATCGACTCTACCGGGATAAGCCTCCAAGGCCTTCCTCAAAACGAACAAAGCACGTTCCAGGTCTTTCTTCTTCAACACGTAAGCGATACGTACCTGATTGATGCCGGCACCGGGGGTGGTGTAGAAACCTGCGGCAGGAGCCATCATCACCGTCTCACCCTCATAGTCGAAGTCGGCCAGACACCAGCGACAGAACTTTTCTGCATCATCGACAGGCAGTTTGGCAACGGTATAGAAGGCTCCCATCGGGATGGGGGAGTAGACACCGGGGATGCGGTTCAGACCATCGATCAGGCACTTACGGCGCTCCACATATTCATCGTATACCTCGCGCAGGTATTCCTCCGGGGTATCGAGTGAGGCTTCTGCCACAATCTGTCCGATGAGGGGCGGGGAGAGGCGTGCCTGACAGAACTTCATCACAGCCTTCCTTACCTCGACATTCTTCGTGATGAGGGCGCCGATACGGATACCGCACTCCGAGTAACGCTTCGACACGGAGTCGATGAGGATCACATTCTGCTGGATGCCTTCCAGATGACAGGCGGAGATATAGGGCGAACCGGTATAGATGTACTCGCGATACACCTCGTCGGAGAAGAGATACAGGTCGTACTTCTTCACCAGGTCGCGTATCTGGTTCATCTCGCGGCGGGTATAGAGATAACCCGTCGGGTTGTTGGGGTTACAAATCATAATGGCACGGGTGCGCTCGTTGATCAGTTCCTCGAACTTCTCCACCTTCGGCAATGAAAAACCTTCCTCGATGGTGGTGGCGATAGTACGGATCTTGGCACCTGCACTGATGGCAAAGGCCATATAGTTGGCGTAGGCTGGCTCCGGCACGATGATCTCGTCGCCTGGGTTCAGGCAACTGAGGAAGGCGAAGAGCACTGCCTCTGAACCGCCAGAGGTGATGATGATGTCCTCGGCAGTTACATTGATATCGTATTTCGCGTAATAGTCCACAAGTTTCTCCCGATAACTCAGATAGCCCTGTGAGGGTGAGTATTCGAGGATGTTGCGGTCTATCTGCTTCAAGGCGTCAAGTCCTACTTGGGGTGTTGGCAGGTCGGGCTGACCGATGTTCAGGTGGTACACTTTCGTACCCCTTTTCTTAGCGGCGGCAGCAAGGGGGGCGAGTTTCCTAATAGGGGACTCGGGCATTTCAAGGCCGCGTACTGATATCTCTGGCATCTTTTAATTAATTAAAAACGGTGCAAAGGTACAACTTTTTTTTTAATTCATAATCCTTTTTCGATTTAATTGTGTACTTTTGCACCGAAATTTCGAAAAAACGATGAATTACGAAGAATTGTTAGAGACGCGCGATTCGCGTCAGACCAATAAGGTGCGCCTACCGTATGGCTACTTCTACAAACGGCTCATCGACGGGAAATACAGCAATTTCGTGGAGTTTCACGACGAGTTGTCCGACAATATCGCCTTCAACGAATGCATCCGCAAGCAGTGCGAGGCGCTGAGTCAGATCAAGAACAAGCACCAGTTGCGCTTTACTCCCAACGAGGGCGACGATGGCATCTATGCCGTTGCCGTAGAGACGGGTAATTACCTCACCATCGAGCAGTTGCTCAATGATTCGCCTGCCGTTGTGGCTAAGGGTGATTTTATGGATTCTGTCGTCAGCGACTTGGTGAATCTTACTGCCGAACTGCATCAGCAGGGCATCCAGTATCTCTGTTTCTCGCCCAACAATGTCTTTGTGCGCAAGAACGACAATACCGTCCGCCTGCTGTTGCACGGCTCGTTCTTCCTGCCCTTGAAGTCGCAGGAGGAGGTGTTCGACGGGGTAGAGGACTATGTGGCTCCCGAGGTATTGGCAGAAGGCAAGGCCGATGACCGCAGCGATGTCTACTCGTTGGCTAAGTTTGTGGATTACCTCTATGCCTCCTCTGGTCTGCCCTTCGAACTGAAACATGTCATCCAGAAGGCAACGGCGGAGAATCCCGAGGATCGCTATGCCTCTGTTGAGGATATGTATAAGGCGATGAAGAACCGTCGGAATATCCGTCGTACGGGTACGATTGCCGCCGCAGCCCTCGCCATCGCTCTGATTGTGGTGGGTATGTTCTTCGAGATGCTGCCGAATACGGAACCCGTGGAGTTTGTGAAACCCGTTGAGGAACCTGTTGAGGAGAGTCTGTTGGATGAGGGCTTCGACCCCCTGACGGAACTGGGCCCCGATGCCGACTCCGCCACAATCGCAAAGGCCATTCAGGATTATATGATGAATGACTCCGACAAGGTGGACGAGAAGAAGATGCGTGAGTTCCAGACCAAGGCAGAGAACATCTTCCGCAAGCAGTACACGAAGGAAGCCGATGCCATCCTCTCGAAGATCTACAACAACGAGCGGATGAATAACAACGAGAAGAACTTCAAGGCTACGAGTGAGGAGGTGATGAAGGAACTGGTTCAGAAACAGCGTGAGATGGCAGCCAACTCTGCCCTGAGTGATGAGACAGCCCAGCGTATCGCTTCGGAAATCATCGAACAACTCACCGAGAAGAAGAAGGCCGAACTGGCCAAAAAAGAAAAAGAAGAGTAATCATAAACTTCAAAATTCAAACATTAAATTTCAAACTTTAAATATGAGATCAAGAACAGCAGATTGGTTTGAGTGCAAGATCCGTTATGAGAAAGTGATGGAGGACGGCTTGCAGAAGAAAGTCACAGAAACGTATGTAGTCGATGCCCTCAGTTTCAGTGAGGCTGAGGAGCGCATCATCGAGGAGATGTCATCCTATATCAGTGGTGAGTTTAATGTGGTGGATATCAAGAAGGCCAATTACAAGGAAATCTTCTTCGCCGATCAGGATGCCGCCGACAAGTGGTATAAGGCAAAACTCCAATTTGTCACCATCGACGAGAAGACCGCCAAGGAGAGCCGTTCCAATATCTATTATCTCGTCAATGCCGGCTCGTTCAACGGTGCCGTGAAGAATATCGACGAGGTGATGGGTGGCACGATGATTGACTATGTCATCGCCTCTATGAATGAGACCACCACGATGGATGTCTTCGAGTACAACAAGAAGGAATAATCAGTATGTTCGACGTTAAAGGTCATCTGCACGAGGTGCTTGATACATTGCCACAGGGGGTTCGCCTTGTGGCAATTTCCAAGTACCACCCCAATGAGTATATCGAGGCTGCCTATGCCGAGGGACAGCATATCTTCGGTGAGAGCCACGAACAGGAACTGCGCCAGAAGCATGAGTCGCTGCCGAAGGATATCGAGTGGCACTTCATCGGACACTTGCAGACGAATAAGGTGAAGTACATTGCACCTTACGTGTCGATGATAGAGGCTGTAGACTCCATCAAACTCCTGCGTGAAATCAATAAACAGGCAGAGAAATGCGGACGAGTGATAAAGGTGCTACTTGAACTGCACATCGCTGAGGAAAGTACCAAATACGGACTTACCCTTGATGCCTGCCGCCAACTGTTGGCTGATGGTGAGTGGCGCCAGATGCAGCATATCCGTATCTGTGGATTGATGATGATGGCCTCGTTTGTGGAGGATCGGGAACAGATCCGTCGGGAGATGCAGACGGCCCGGGATTTCTTTGATGAAGTAAAGGCGCACTATTTTGCCGATGATGCTGCTTTCTGCGAACGTTCCTGGGGTATGAGTGACGACTATCCCGTTGCCCTCGAAACCGGTACCACGATGGTCCGCATCGGCACGGCTATCTTCGGTCCAAGAGTCTATTGATCACTTCTCACTTCTAAAAAGGTATTGTCCCCGCTTCATCTTGCCCCAGTGTATCGCATGTTTTGGGCAGTGGTGATAGCAGGCTAAGCAGTTCGTGCATCGTCCGTTGTGCTTCCAACGGGGCGGTGCCCCTTCGATATCGTCCACAGGACACAGTTTGCTGCACAGACCACAACCGATACAGGCCGCCTCGTCCACCCATAGTTTATCGTCTTTGATCAGGTGCTTGTTGTAGTACCCGCCAATCACGTAACTGTATGTTCTGGGGATGGCACCTTTCACCAGTTCCACCACGCCTTCCTGCCTGTTTCTTATCACGTCGATGATGTGTGGCAGGCGCGCCTTTGCTGCCTCAATTTTCTGCCTTTCCTTCTCCGGCGTGTCCAAATGGAGGAACGAGAAGCAAACATTCGATTCTGGCATCACCACTGCAAACATGCTCTTGGCCTGTAAAGGAAACAAGTCCTTATTGAATATCGTCATCGCCTCACCCATATTATCGCCGCAAGTCGTCAGGGCCCAACAATAACTTTTCACTTCTCCCTCTTTACTTTTCACTGTCATTTTGCGGACGAAGTCTCGCAAAATGCGTGGCGGCTGCCATCCGTGTGTCGGAAAACAGAACCCGATCCGTTCGCCTTCCTGCAATTCGAACTCATACCGTCCCTCCCTGATCAGGTCAGGGATAAACAGCAGTTTCTCTCCGGTGGCTTCCGCAATCTGCTGAGCCACCCATCGTGTATTACCCGTGCCAGTGAAATAGAATATCATGCTGCAAAGATATAAAAAAATGTTGAAATACGACAATTATCAGAATAATTATGTATATTTGCAGCGTGAAATACTAAAACGTAAGTAATATGAATCTAAACGAGAGATTTGTCATCACGATTAATCGTGAACTCGGCAGCGGTGGACGTACCGTGGGTCGGAAGTTGGCTGAGAGGCTGGGCGTTCCTTTTTATGACAAGGCGCTTATCAACGCCCTGCAGGAGAAATACCACCTCACCGTCGACGAGATTGAGAAACTGAAAGGGCGCAGCCACAGTTGGTGGGCTGAATTCAAACGCACACTGAGAATTGGTACGCTTCAGAGTGAGACTAATTACTATCAGGTGAAAATAGGTGAGGAACCAGACCTTCTGACTACTGACGAGATGTTTAATACCGAAAAGGAAATCTTGAACGGTATGGTCGCTGATGAGTCGTGCATCGTGGCAGGTCGCAGTGGATTCTACGTGTTCCGCAATCACCCCAACCGCCTGAGCATCCTCATCCAGGCCTCGAAGGACTTCCGTGTGCAGCGCGTAGCCCAGAAACAAGGATTAACACCTGAGGAAGCCAGCAAGACGATTGAGAAGGTGGACAAGATGCGTGAGAACTACGTCAATAAGTACACCAAGACCTCTCGCTACGACACCCGCAACTACGACCTTGTCATTTCCGCCGACGGCAAGACGGAAGATGAGATCGTAGATCTTATCCTGCTCTACATCGGACAGAAATAAGACAATTCTTCGTGACAAAATCCCCGAAAGCGTATTGACTTTCGGGGATTTTTCGTACCTTTGCAGCCAGTTTATGAGATACTTTATCACTTTCAGTTACGACGGAGGGCGGTATCACGGTTGGCAGATACAGCCCAATGGGGTGTCGGTACAGGAGAAACTGGAATGGGCCCTGTCGACCCTGTTGCGTGAGCAGATCAGCGTGACAGGGGCAGGTCGGACGGATGCAGGGGTGCATGCCAGGATGATGGTGGCGCACTTTGATACATTGAACATTGAACATGGAACATTGAACATGCAACATGGAACATTGAACATGGAACATGGAACATTGAACTGTGAGCAGTTGGCATATAAACTGAACCGGTTGCTGCCGCAGGATATCGCCGTGCAGAAGGTGGAACGGGTGAGTGATGAGATGCATGCTCGCTTCTCTGCCAAATGGCGTACCTATCATTATTATATACACACGTGCAAGGATCCTTTCCTGCGGACCTATTCCTGTGAGATACACTATCCGCTGGACTTTGCCGCGATGAACGAGGCAGGACAGCGACTGATGGGCTATGACGACTTTGGGGCCTTCTGTAAGAGCGGGGCCGATGTGAAGACAACGCTTTGTCAGGTGACGAAGGCGGCATGGATACAGACATCACCTACAACCTGGTATTTCGAGATTACCGCCAACCGTTTTTTGCGAAACATGGTACGTGCCGTAGTGGGGACGATGATTGATGTGGGACGCGGACGGCTCACGATAGAGGAGTTCTGCAAAGTGATAGAGGGGAAGCGGCGCACGGAGGCTGGCGAGTCAATGCCAGGCAATGCCCTCTTCCTCGAAATAATCGAGTATTAGACTATGTGGCTGATATTGGCATTTATGTCGGCAGCGCTGCTGGGCTGCTACGATTCGTTTAAGAAACATGCCTTGAAGGGGAATGCTGTGATTCCCGTGCTGTTTCTGAATACACTCTTTATGACGCTCATCTTCCTGCCCTACATCCTGATGAGTCTGCCCGACTGGACATGGGCGGAGCACAAATACATTGTGTTGAAGGCGCTGATTGTGCTGTCGAGTTGGATCCTCGGCTATTTCGGTATGAAGCATCTGCCCTTGACAATCGTAGGGCCTATCAATGCCACGAGACCTGTGATGGTATTGGTGGGTGCCTTGTTGGTGTTTGGCGAACGACTCAACGTGTGGCAGTGGATTGGTGTGCTGTTGGCAGTAGCCTCGTTCCTATTGCTGAGCCGGAGCGGCAAGAAGGAAGGCATTGACTTCAAGCACGACCACTGGATCTATATGATTGTAGGTGCTGCGATACTCGGTGCCTTGAGCGGACTCTACGACAAATACCTGATGGCACCTGTGGAGAGTGGGGGCGTGGGACTGGACCGTATGATGGTGCAGTCGTGGTACAACATCTACCAGTGTGTGATGATGGGAGTGATGCTTTGGCTTCTATGGTGGCCGAAGCACGAACAGACGACACCATTCCACTGGTCTTGGTCCATCCTCGGTGTGAGTGTTTTTCTTTCCGCAGCCGATTTCCTTTATTTCTATTCGCTGAGTCTGCCTGATGCGATGATATCGATTGTGTCGATGATCCGACGGGGCAGTGTGATTGTGAGTTTCGGGTTCGGTGCGTTGATCTTCCACGAGCAGAACTTGAAGGCAAAGACCTTCGACCTGGCATTGGTGCTACTCGGTTTGATCTTCCTGTATATCGGCTCGCGCTAATCCCTATAAATCCATTTAAGGAGGGAATTGATCCAACGGATGGAGCAACGGAACCAACGGAAGGTGCTGACGGGCTTGCCACCGAAACGTAAGATAAATTCTCGGAAGGAATTCTTCTGAAACGGTAGTCCCACATCGAGGAAGTTGATGTGCTGGTAGCCGTGCTCGTGGGCATATTTGATGGCGTGCCAGATGGTAATGGCATCAGGGTGTAGCGGGAGATAGGTCTTACGACGGAAAGCAGAGTACCAGAGATCGGCATCCTCATCGCCATAGACACAGGCCGAGCAGCCTATCACGTGGTTACGGTATTTCGTGACGAACAACTGACAACGGTTACTTTCTCGGAGTTTGATAAAGAACTGGCTGTCAGGTATGTATCGCTTTGGCTTGAACCAGTGGTGATGGCGCAGCAGTTTGTTGAAGGCTTTCAGGTCGTCTTCTGTTTCCACCGTCTGACAAGTCACGCCACGCGAGTAGGCCATCTCGATGCGGTGCATCATCTTCTCCGTGATGCGTTCCTCTGGTGTCTTACTGTGCAGCGAGTTGTGGATACTCATCCAGTGGACAGGGAAATAGTCGTTGTGGCGGAAGTGGCGGAAGCCGAACATCTTCTGACTGAGGTTACTAACCTCGATATAAAGACTTCTTTTGTTAAGTTTCTTCGTCAGTACCGTCAGCATCTCACCGAACAGGTCATCTTTCTTATAGTCACTTTCCGCATAGGTCCCTTCGCCCATCACCCTACAGTGCATAAAGAAGAACGGGGGGAGGAAGGAAGTGCGGTAGCGGATCGTTGCCAACAGTTGGCTTACCACCTGTCCCGACTCATCGTAACAGACCACCATATAGGGTTTCATCTTGGGTGTGGAGGCACTGATAAGGAACAGTTGCCGACTGTGGAAGAAGTTGCTTTCCTCCACCTGCGGCAGTTTCTCCGCACTGCTGTATATGACGGTCTTGATTCCTTTCACGGCACAAAGATAGTGCAAATTGAGCGAAAAAACAAGTTTTTATTTGATTTTTTCCGAGATGCAGCCTATCTTCGACCTCATTTTGAGGTCAAATTTACGAATTATTTTGGAACAACCAAAAAAATTCCGTAACTTTGCCGCAAAATTTAAGATACACTATGACAGAATTCAAAGATTTGGTGCAGTTGCGCCGTAGCCATCGTAAGTTTTCAGAGCAGGAAGTCGATGCCGACGACCTGAAATTGATCCTCCGTGCCGCCTTGTTTTCACCCACGTCGAAAAACCAGCGGGGGTGGCAGTTTGTAGTGGTGGAAGACAAACTCGACTTGGAGAAACTCGCTGACGCAAAGGATATGTACGGACAGTTCCTGAAAGATGCCCCCGTTGCCATTGTGGTACTGGGCGACCCGATGGAGAACGACTGCTGGGTGGAGGATGGTTCCATCGCCGCTATCTCGATGCAGTATCAGGCAGCGGAGTTGGGATTGGGTACTTGTTGGATCCAGATGCGTGGACGAGGTCTCACTGATGGCACCTCTGCCGACACCGTGATCCGTGGCATCCTCAACATCCCCGAGAATTTGAATTGTCTCTGTATCCTTGCCGTAGGTCACTGGACTGACGAACGCAAGCCGCAGGCAGAGGACAGGTTGAAGTGGGAGAATGTGCATCTGAACAAATATTGAAAAGGTGAAAAAGTGAAAGGGTGAAAAAGTGATCAATTACGACTTAAATAAGATAAAGGCCATCATCTTTGATATCGACGGGGTGCTGAGTTGTGAGACCATCGGGCTCTCGATTGATGGCGATCCCCTGCGGACGGTGAACATCAAGGACGGCTACGCCATCCAGTTGGCGATGAAACTGGGCCTGCGCATCGTGGTACTCTCCGGTGCCAAGGTTGAAAGTGTACGTGTGCGCTACGAGGGTTTAGGGGTGCAGGACATCTATCTGGGATGCGCCGTGAAGATTGCGACCTACGATGCCTTTCTCCAAAAGTACGGCCTGAGCGACGAGGAGGTGATGTATATGGGCGACGACATTCCCGATCTGGAAATCATGCGTCGGGTAGGGTGCCCCGTCTGTCCGAAGGATGCCTGTCCGGAGATTAAGGAAGTGAGTCTGTATGTGAGTGACAGGATTGGCGGACATGGTTGTGGACGCGATGTGATAGAACAGACCCTGCGTGCCCAGGGTAAGTGGGTGATGAATGCAAAGGCGTTCGGATGGTAACTCCTTATCATATCATACTGGCGAGTAATTCCCCGAGGCGGAAGGAACTGCTGAGTGGCCTTGACCTCGACTATGAGGTGAAGGTGCTACCCGACATCGAGGAAACCTATCCTGAGTCGCTGCCGACAGAAGAGATCCCGCTCTATATCGCCGAGGAGAAAGCCGCTGCCTACCAACAGATGATGGCAAACGACGACCTGATTATCACTGCCGACACCGTAGTGGTATTGGGTGATGAGGTTTTAGGGAAACCCTTCGACCTCGACGATGCACGCAGAATGTTGCGTGAACTCAGTGGACGGACACATCAGGTGATTACCGGTGTCTGTCTGATGACGAAGGATAAGAAACGGAGTTTTGCCGTCACTACCGATGTGACTTTCAAAGCACTCACTAACGAGGAAATCAATTACTATGTAGAGACCTATAAACCCCTCGACAAGGCGGGTGCCTACGGTATACAGGAGTGGATAGGCTATATCGGCGTGACGGGTCTGAACGGCAGTTATTTTAACGTGATGGGATTGCCCGTTCAGAGGATATATAATGAACTCAAAGTGTTCTAAAACGACAAAAATATCTTAATGATACACTATTTTTGCGCAAAATACTTGCGCATTTTTGTTGTTTTTGCTATATTTGCACCCGATAACTAGTAATTTTAATCTATATTTATCATTTTCCATTTTTAGAGGGGAACTTGTCTGCGAAGATCGGCTCCCTTTTTTATTTTCGTCTCTTGAACTCCGAACAGGTGATGGCGGTGGCAATCGCCACATTCAGACTTTCTGCCGTATCGCCCTCCCGGAAACAGGGTATCAGCAGGCGGCGGTTCACCCTTTGGCGGATGGCTTCCGAGATGCCGTTGCCTTCGTTGCCCATCACGATGATGCCCTCGTTGGAGAGTGTCTGCTGGTAGATGTCTTCGCCATCAAGCAGGGTGCCGTAGACAGGGTAGGAGGGTGGCAGGCTGTCGAAGAGCCGCATCAGGTCTGTATAGATGATGTTCACGTGTGCGATGCTACCCATCGTGGCCTGCACCACCTTAGGGTTGTAGGCATCTGCCGTATCCTCGCTGCAAAAGATGGTGTCGATGCCGAACCAGTCGGCAATGCGGATGATGGTGCCGAGGTTGCCGGGATCCTGCACACCGTCGAGGGCAAGAGAAAGATGAGAGGTGAGGGGAGAGGAGGGAGAGATTGCCTCAGCCGAGATATCTGGCAGACGAAACAAAGCCAGCACCTGTTGGGGGTGTTGGAGGAAACTGATGCGGCGCAGTTCGTCGTCAGTGACAGGAGTCAGGGGGACAGGTCGCTTGATTCCGTTCAGGATCAAGGACCTGTCCCCCTGACCCCATTCCTCTGTAGCATACACAGCCACAGGCTGATACCGCCGCAGCAGGTCGCCAACCACCTTCGGCCCCTCTGCCACAAACACCCCTTCGCGCTTGCGATATTTCTTCAATTCCAGTTGTCGGATGTACTTTATCTGGTTCTTGCTAATCATTTTTTCCCGTTTTGTTTGCAAAGATAGAAATAAATCTTTATCTTTGCAACTAATTTACAAGATAATTGATGAGGATACGCCGATTTTCCCCTGTTTTGACGGCCTGCGTGTGCGGACTCCTGCTGGGTTCGTGCTCCGCATCACGTGACCTGCCAGAAGGGCAACTGATGCTGAATAAGGTCAGTGTGGTGGCCGACGGCAAGTATCCAGACATCAATCCCTCACAACTGAAAAGTTATGTCCGTCAGAAGGGCAATTCGCGTTGGTTCTCAGCGGCGAAGATCCCACTCGGTGTCTATGCGATGGCAGGCGACGACAGCACGAAGTGGATCAACCGCACACTGAAATCGATGGGCGAGGCTCCCGTCATCTACGACACTTTGCAGGCACGGCTCTCGTGCGAGAGTCTCCAAAAGGCCTTGCAGAACAAGGGCTATCTCGATGCACAGGTGGAACTTTTCGCCGACACGAAAGGCAAGAAACTCAATGCCATCTACGTGCTTCATCCCGGTACACCTTATAACATTCGGCGGTTGAACTACGAGATACAAGACTCCGTCATTGCCAGGCTGTTGCAGTACGACCAGCACCAACTGCGGGAGAATACGAAACTCAACGTGGATGCCCTGAACCAGGAGCGCTCCCGACTGACGGAACTCTTGCAGAACCGGGGCTACTACCGTTTCCATAAGGAGTATATCGGCTATCGCATCGACACGCTCCAAGCGCAGCACCTCGCCGATGTCACCCTCCTGCTGCGACCCTATCGCACCAACAATTCCCCCGACACCCTGCACACCCGCTACGGCATCCGGCAGATCACCTACGGTAGTGGCGACCCGCAGGACTCTGTGATCCACCTGCGCCAGCACGTGCTCCGTGAGAACACGTTCATAGAAGAGGGAAGGCCCTATTCTGCCGAAGGACTGCAAAACACCTACAACCACTTCGGGCGCCTTGATGCCGTGCGCTACACGAACATCAGTTTCCAGCAGGACCCCGATAGTGCCCTGCTCGATGCCCACATCCAGTTGCAGACCAACAAGCCTTCCACAATCAGTTTCCAGCCCGAAGGCACCAATACTGCTGGTGATCTGGGTGCTGCCGCCTCGTTGACCTATCAGAACCGCAACTTGTTCCGGGGCTCCGAGACATTCAGCGTGCAACTCCGTGGTGCCTATGAGGCCATCAAGGGACTGGAAGGATACAGCAATCAGGACTTCATCGAGTACAGCGTGGAGAGCCGCCTCCGCTTCCCTCGCTTCATCATGCCCTTCCTGAGCCGCGATATGCGTCGCCGTACCATCGCCACCAGTGAGGTGTCGCTGCTTTACGACGCACAGAACCGTCCGGAGTTCCACCGCCAGGTGCTCTCCGCAGGCTGGCACTACCGTTGGAAGCCGCAGCGCCACCACGACCAGTACCAGTTCGACCTCATCGACCTGAACTATGTGTTTATGCCCTGGATCAGCGACACTTTCAAGAAGGAGTATCTGGATAATACCGGCAACTACAATGCCATCCTGCGCTATAACTACGAGGACTTGTTTATTATGAAGACCGGCTTTGGCTACGGCTACAACAACGGGTCGGTAGCCATCAAGGCGAATATCGAGACGGCGGGCAACCTGCTCAGTCTCGGTAGCAAAGTGTTCGGGGCGGAGCGCGACGGCGAAGGGCATTACCGTGTGTTCAATATCGCCTACGCCCAGTATGTGAAGGGCGATGTGGACTTTACCCGGCAAATCCTGTCGTACTACAACAGCCAACTCGTGTTCCACGTAGGCCTCGGCATCGCCTATCCTTACGGCAACAGCACCATACTACCCTTCGAGAAACGCTACTTCTCCGGCGGTGCCAACAGCGTGCGCGGATGGAGCGTCAGGAGCCTCGGCCCGGGGCGCTACCGCGACAAGGACGGTAACATCAACTTCATCACGCAGACCGGTGACCTGAAACTCGACCTGAACCTCGAATACCGGGCCCATTTGTTCTGGAAGTTCGGCGGGGCGCTGTTTGTCGATGCGGGTAATATCTGGACGCTCCGCGACTATCCTGATCAGCCCGGGGGACAGTTTAAGTTTCAGCGCATCCTGAAAGATCTGGCTGTCAGTTACGGTTTGGGACTGCGCCTGAACTTCGACTATTTCATCATTCGCTTCGACTTGGGTATGAAAGCCGTCAATCCCGCCTTCGAGACTGACGACGAGGAGCATTTCCCCCTTCTTCATCCCCGCCTCAAGCGCGACCTTGCCTTCCACTTCGCCGTCGGCCTGCCGTTCTAACAAAAAAACTCCCCGAAAGCCGTTGGGCCATCGGGGAGGGGGTGTGCGGTTACTGGTCGGCATTGTCGAAGCCGCCATTGTCACCGGGATCGGGGGTGCCGCCTTCGTCGAGTTGTGTGCCGCCGTTGTCGTCGCCACCGCCATTGTCACCAGAGCCGGCATCGCCTGAACCGGAGCCAGAGCCGCCTGAGCCGGAGCCAGATCCGCCACCGTTGTCATCACCGCTGGGTGTGATAGTGCCTGTACCGCCGCCCTGTTCAGAGCCCGAACCTGAGCCGGAGCCGGAGTTGGAGCCGCTGCCCGACTGACTAACACTTCCTGAACCGCCGCCGGAAGGCTTGCCGTTGCTGATGTAGTACTGCTTGGCGTAGAGTTCGATACCCTTCAACTGGGTCACCAGAGCCGTCAGTTCCGCACTCGGCACGAGTTCCAACATTGCCATGATGGTCTTGTAGAGGTCGGCGATGGCCTGATCGGTGGAACGGCGTGCATCAGCCATCTCGTTCTTCACGAACGAGCCGACGGTCAGGGCACGTTCTCCCAGTATCTCGCGTACCAGTTTGGCTGCCTCGATGGCCTTCTGATAGAAAGTCCAGGCACCGATCTGCGTCAGGAATGCCTGATGAGGCTGGAAGTTCTGAGCCATCTGGATGATTTTGTCCGCCTCGGCCCCCTTCGCATTGTCGGTACGGAACTTATAGTCCTTAAATACCTGCTCGCACACCTGTGCCTCGGCCTTCGTAGGCTCGTCGTCTGGCAGTCCGGCATGGGCGTTGATGATGTAGCGGGCTGCCGACACATAGGCATCCTGCCGGTTGTCGGCGGCATCCAGTCGCTTCACGGCGGGGTCGCGCTGTGCCTTCATCCACACCTCGTCCTCCTTCTGGCGGCACTGGTGTACGGCTGTGCGCTTCTCCAAGAAGCGGGCGTTGTCGGTTACGAACGACTGCACGAAGTCGTCAATCTGCTGTGTCGTGCCGTCGTGATGCGGGTTGGTCAGTCGAGTCAACCACGCTGTGTTCAGTTGTTCATTGTTTCCCATAAATACTTTTTTAAAATTAAATGGTTGATAATAATTACAGAATGTCAAATCGACATCGTTTTGTGGCTTTGTAACGATGACAGAACCAAAAATCGGCGTCGTTCGGGGTCTTGTAACGGTGACAGGACCTTAAAACGGTGTCGTTCGAGGTCCTGTATCGATGACAGAACCTTCAATCGGCCTCGTTCGAGGTCTTGTAACGACGCGGCAGCCTCCGGCGGAGGGCGCACGCCCATAGAATGTTTATAATACAGTTTTACTAGATGTCCCATAATACCAGATGTAAAGAGAACATTTTTAATGTTTGCGTCTGCAAAGTTACAACATTTTATCGCGGTTTGCAACCCCGCTCCCTATATTTATCGACGAAATGCCACATTTTCTCGACGAGTCCCCAAACTTTTATGTTTTCTTAAACATTTGTGTGCCTTCAATTCGTGTCTTCTTACCTATATAACTCGGAATGGACGAGTAATAAAAATCCTTTCATTTAGAGCATTCAAAGCCGGGAAAGTGAACAAATCCTTCACTTTTTTGTGATTTTTGTATTTGATAGTTTGGATATCTGAATATTTTGTGTAATTTTGCAAGCATTAAAAAGGTTCCATAATGAAATCAAAGTTTATACTTTTATTTTTAGTTTCGCTTATAGCCACTTCGTGTTCCAAAGACGATGAAGGCGAAAGTGCTATCAACAGGTTTGCTAATTCTACGTGGGCTTTCTATATCGAAAATTCTACGCGGGCTTATTACAAGTATGACTTTACGAGTACTACGGCAGGCAAATATTGGTATTATAAAGGAACGGACAACACGAATAAGTTTGATTTTACTTACACTGCTGATAACGAGAAATTAAAAATTAACTACAAGATTAATTCCGTTTCAACTGAATTAGATGAGAACGGCAATCTTGTAGTTGTAAGCGAAGATGCCACGATTATTTTCTTTATTGAGCAGTCGGGCGATAACACAATATCAGGCTATTATCAATATTCCCTGAAAGATGGTGCAAATCGCTATCCATACAATGCTGTCAAACTGAAATAATTCAGTTTACTCGAATATGCTTTCGATGTATTCCAGTAACTTCGTGTTGTGATGAATGTAGTGTCTTAGGCTCTGACCTCCCTTGAAACCGAAACGTGCCAGATCTTCGGCAGTAAGACCATTCCCGTCACTCTCTTTCACAAGTCTCAGTCGGAAGGTCGGATGTTCGGGAGCCTTGCCAATCCAATAATCGGAGTCCTCACGGTGAGGCACTGCAACTTCAACAAAGGTCTTGAAGTGCACGGCCCCGTTGATATAAAGATAGACGATGTCGCCAATTTCGAAAGGGTAACTTTTCTGTACCCAACTTACAAACTTTTCTTTATGCAAGCAGTCTGTATGACGGCAAAACTTAGGGTTTGCTAAAACCAACCATTTGTTGTTCCTTTCCATATCCTCACATCGTGCCTATGCTTAATTGCCCGAGATGATGTCCACGACCTTCACGACATCAGCGGCATTTACCACGCCGTCGCCGTTCACATCGCCCCTTGTTTTGTCACCGCTACCTGATTCAGCAGTGCCGATTGAACAGATCAGAACGGCATTGGAATCGTTGGCATATCCTCCAATCCTAAGATATAATTTATTATTAATCTTCATCAAATCAAAACCCTTTGAAGAGGATGATGTGAAACCGTTCGGGAAATTTATGGTCTGAAGTACTTCTCCTGACTCAGACACCACCTTAATGCCGGTCATCTTGGCAGTTGTTCCACTTCCCCTAAAATCAATTACTCCATCGCCGTCTCTATCTTCTTCAAAACTATCATTAACAATAGAAATGACAGGCATCAGATATTCATATTTGTCATCTGAATTAAAGATGGTCTGAGAAATATAGATTTGTCTGAAGTCATTGCAACTCTGGTCGAAATCTTCAAGATCCAGACTGATTATATCGGAATAATGTTTGTCTTTGCCCTCATTTACAACCTGCCAATCACCTGTGTATTTACCATCTACCCAAGCACGCTCCTCAGATTTGTAATTGTATTCATACTCTTCTTGATTAATGGTCAGTTCGCCTTGTTTCGTAAAGTCATTGCTGTAGAAGGTGATTTTTTGTACTGTACCTTGGTCAGATTTTTCAGTTGTGAAAATCTGTGCCTTCCCGTCGTACGAGAACTCTGGTAAAGTGGCTTTGAAACTACTAACGCCACTTATCACTTTCTGGCTCTGGGCCATCGCTACACTTGCACCTGCTGCAAGGAATAGCATCAAAAATACTTTCTTCATAAGTTTATCTTTTATAAATATCGACTGCAAAGATACAACATTTCCCGTGAAAACCAAAACAAAACGAAGAAAAGTTAAATCTTCGCCCGATTCTTTGGCGGTCCATTCTTTTTTACGTACTTTTGCACAAAATAATAACAATAAAATGCTGAAATTTATATCGTTTGGCAGCGGGAGCAGCGGTAATTGCTATTACTTAGGCACCGCAACAGACGGATTGTTGATAGATATTGGAGTCGGAATAAGAACGCTGAAAAAGCACGCCAGGGACTACGGCATCAGCCTCGGTTCAGTTAAGCGCGTGCTTGTGACGCACGACCACGCAGACCACATCAAGTCGGTGGGATCTTTCAGTTACGACTATCACGTGCCGGTCTATGCCACTGAGAAGGTTCATCAGGGCATCGACCATAACTATTGTGTACAACGGAAGGTGGCCGACGAGCAGAAGCGCATCGTGGAGCCCGGACACACGATGCAGTTGGGCGACTTCACCGTGACGCCGTTCACCGTGCCGCACGACGCCAACGAGAACGTGGGCTACCAGATTGAGGCTGGGGGAGTGACCTTCGTGCTGATGACGGATGTGGGTAGCGTGACCGACGAGATGAAGGCGCGCATCGGGGCTGCCGACTACCTGGTGATCGAGGCCAACCACGATGTGGAGATGCTGAAAAACGGCCCGTACCCGCAGTATCTGAAAGAGCGCATCGCCAGCGATATCGGCCATCTGTCGAACACGGAGTGTGGTAAGGTCTTGGCGGAGAATATGACGGAGCGGTTGAAGCACGTCTGGCTCTGTCATCTGAGCGAGGAGAACAACCATCCGGAACTCGCCCGCAAGACCGTCGATGCCACGCTGCGCTCGTACGGCATCATTGCCGGCAAGGACATCGAGTTGGAGGTTTTGAAACGGAAAATGCCGAGCGAAGTGTACGAATTAGGCTGAAAAAGTGTAAATTTGTTGCGTATTTGCTTAAAAAAGTGACAAAATGTTTGTTGGTTTCGCAGAAATACTATAACTTTGCCCCCGATTTCAAACGAAAGCATAGAAATGATGAGTCAAAATCTACTTAACGGCCTTATTATTATTCGACTGCAGGGAGCAGTCGGAAGTGACAAGGTGTATATATATTAATAAGGTGTAAGCAAACGAAACGATATAGAGCCCTTCTCACTTCCGAGTGTGAAGGGCTTTTTCATGGTGACTGACAATAACACAATAAAGACTAAATAAGAAAAAGAAAAAAAGAGAAATGGACGACAGATTGTACATCTTCGACACGACGCTCCGGGACGGTGAACAGGTGCCCGGATGCCAGTTGAACACGGTAGAGAAGATCCAGGTGGCGAAAGCCTTGGAACAACTCGGCGTGGACGTGATTGAGGCGGGATTCCCCGTATCGAGTCCGGGTGACTTTAACTCGGTGATTGAGATTTCGAAGGCCGTGACATGGCCCGTGATCTGTGCGCTGACACGGGCTGTGGAGCACGATATCGACGTGGCCTTCGAGGCCTTGCAGTATGCCAAGCACAAGCGTATCCATACGGGTATCGGCACCAGCGACGAGCACATCCTGTATAAGTTCAACTCCGACCGTGAGCATATCCTCGAACAGGCCGTTGCCGCCACGAAGTACGCCAAGCGGTTTGTGGACGATGTGGAGTTTTATTGCGAGGATGCCGGACGCACGGATAATGAATACCTCGCCCAGGTGGTGGAGGCTGTGATCAAGGCCGGTGCCACAGTAGTAAATATCCCTGACACCACGGGCTACTGTCTGCCGCAGGAGTATTATGAGAAGATCAAGTACCTGATGGAGCATGTGGACAATATCGACAAGGCCATCATCTCCACCCACTGTCACAATGACTTAGGTATGGCAACAGCCAACACCTTCAACGGTGTGATGGCTGGTGCCCGTCAAGTGGAGGTGACCATCAACGGCATCGGTGAACGGGCGGGTAATACCTCTCTTGAGGAAATCGCCATGATCCTGAAATGCCACAAGGGTCTCGGTATCGACACGAACATCAACACGACGAAGATCTATCCGACGAGTCGTATGGTGTCGTCGTTGATGAATATGCCCGTACAGCCGAATAAGGCCATTGTGGGTCGTAACGCCTTTGCACACTCCAGCGGCATCCATCAGGACGGCGTGCTGAAGAATGTGCATACCTACGAGATCATGGACCCGAAGGATGTGGGTATCGACGACAACAGCATCGTGCTGACAGCCCGCAGCGGAAGGGCTGCCCTGAAGCACCGTCTGCATGTGAACGGCGTGGATCTGGACGATCAGAAACTGGATAAGATCTATGAGAAGTTCCTGGTATTGGCAGACCAGAAGAAGGAGGTGGGCGATGCCGATGTGATGATGCTGGCAGGTGCCGACACCTCGGACACCCGTGCCGTGAAACTCGACTTCTTGCAGGTGACGACCGGTAAGGGCGTGAAGAGTGTGGCTTCGATAGGTCTCGACATTGCCGGACAGAAGTTTGAGGCGGCTGCTTCGGGTAATGGTCCTGTGGATGCTGCCATCAAGGCCTTGAAGAAGATCATCATGAAGACGATGACCCTGAAAGAGTTTACCATCCAGGCCATCTCGAAAGGCTCCGACGATGTGGGTAAGGTGCACATGCAGGTGGAGTACGACGGCTCGCTCTACTACGGCTTCGGTGCTGATACGGACATTGTGACGGCATCGGTGGAGGCATATATCGATTGTATCAATAAGTTTAAGGTGAAAGAGTAGTTTATTGTTTATAGTTTATTGTTTATAGATGAATACTTTATTCGATAAGATATGGGACAAGCACGTGGTGCAGAAGATCGATGACGGACCGACGCAGTTGTATATAGACCGTCTGTATTGTCATGAGGTGACCACGCCGCAGGCCTTCGACGGCATGCGGGCGAGAGGATTAAGGTGTTTCCGTCCGCAACAGATCTATTGTATGCCGGATCACAACACACCGACGCACGATCAGGACAAACCCATTGCCGACCCAGTGTCGAAGGCGCAGGTGGATGCCTTGGAGCGAAATGCCGCCGAGTTCGGACTGACGCACTACGGTATGCTGTCGAAGGACAACGGTATCATCCATGTGGTGGGGCCGGAGAAAGGGCTTTCATTGCCTGGCATGACGATTGTCTGCGGCGACTCGCATACCTCGACGCACGGTGCGATGGGGGCTGTGGCTTTCGGCATCGGCACCTCGGAGGTGGAGATGGTGATGGCCTCGCAGTGCATCCTCCAGCAAAAGCCCAAGTCGATGCGTATCAATATCAACGGTACACTGGGCAAGGGCGTGACGGCAAAGGATGTGGCTCTCTATCTGATGGCGCAGATTACGACATCTGGTGCTACTGGCTATTTCGTGGAATATGCCGGTGAGGCAGTGCGGAACCTGTCGATGGAAGGCCGTCTGACGCTCTGTAACCTCTCCATCGAGATGGGGGCCCGTGGCGGTATGATTGCCCCTGATGAGACCACCTTTAATTATATAAAAGGTAGGGAGTTTGCACCGAAAGGCGAGGAGTGGGAGAAGGCCGTTGCCTATTGGAAGACCTTGAAGAGCGGCGAGGATGCTGTGTTTGATAAGGAACTCTTCTTTGACGCTGCCGACATCGAGCCTCGGATCACCTACGGCACGAACCCCGGAATGGGCATTGGAATTACCGAAGCCATTCCTGCAAACGGGCAAATGGCAAATTCGCCCGAACAAAGTTTCTTGAAGGCTCTCGACTATATGGGTTTCAAGCCCGGACAGAAACTGCTCGGCACGAAGGTGGATTATGTGTTCCTCGGAGCCTGTACCAACGGACGTATCGAGGACTTCCGCGCCTTCGCCTCGTTAGTGAAAGGACGGAAGAAAGTCGACGATGTCGTGGCATGGTTGGTGCCCGGTTCCTGGGCTGTGGACAAGCAGATCCGTGAGGAAGGACTGGACAAGATACTTGCTGAGGCAGGCTTTGAGATCCGTCAACCTGGCTGCTCCGCCTGTCTGGCCATGAATGATGATAAGATACCCGCAGGCAAACTGTCGGTATCTACCTCTAACCGTAACTTCGAAGGGCGTCAGGGGCCCGGGGCGCGTACCGTTCTGGCATCGCCTCTCACTGCTGCCGCTGCCGCCGTCACTGGTGTCATCACTGATCCAAGAGAACTATTATGAAACAGAAATTCGATATTATCATATCAACTTGCGTTCCCCTGCCTTTGGAGAACGTGGATACAGACCAGATTATCCCTGCCCGTTTCCTGAAAGCAACGACGAGGGAGGAGCGCTTTTTCGGCGACAACCTATTCCGCGATTGGCGCTACAATGCCGATGGTACGCCCAACAAGGACTTCGTGCTGAATGATTCTGCCTACGGCGGGTGCATCCTCGTGGCAGGCAAGAACTTCGGTAGCGGTTCCAGTCGTGAGCATGCGGCCTGGGCCATCGCTGGTTATGGTTTCCGGGTGGTCATCAGCAGTTTCTTTGCCGATATCCACAAGAACAACGAACTGAACAATTTCGTGCTGCCGGTGCAGGTGAGCGAGGACTTCCTCGCAGAGTTATTCCAGAGCATCCGTGAAAATCCGGAAACTCAGGTAAAAGTCGATCTCCCCAACCAGACGGTGACGAACCTTGCCACTGGTTGCAGTGAGCACTTCGACATCAACGGCTACAAGAAGCACTGTCTGATGAACGGCCTCGACGACATCGACTTCCTGGTGCAGAACCAAAACAAGACAGAACAATGGGAACAGCAGAACAAGTAAGCAAATACCAGCGCATACAGCCCTTTGTGGAGATCATGGACTCGACACTGCGCGACGGTGAGCAGACCAGTGGCGTGTCCTTTCTGCCGCATGAGAAACTGATGATAGCCCGCATGCTGCTGAACGATCTCAACGTGGATCGTATCGAGGTGGCATCGGCACGGGTTTCGGAAGGGGAGAAGGAGGCTGTCGGCATGATCTGTCGCTATGCGGAGAAGATTGATAAGTTGGAGCGCGTGGAAGTGCTCGGTTTTGTGGATGGTGGAAAGAGCATCGACTGGATAGCCGACTGTGGCGGCAAGACGATGAACCTGTTGGCGAAGGGATCGCTGAAGCACTGTACCCAACAACTCCAAAAGACCCCCGAGGAACATATCGAGGATATCCGCTACGAGGTGAAATATGCCCGTGAGAAGGGTATCACGGTGAACCTCTACTTGGAGGACTGGTCGGACGGCATGAAGGATTCGCCCTTCTATGTCTATCAGTTGATGGATGCCCTCTGCGACAGCGGCATCCGGCGCTTTATGCTGCCTGACACTTTGGGCATCATGAATCCCCTGCAGTGCATCGAGTACTTCCGGAAGATGGTGAAACGCTATGCCGACACCCACTTCGATTTCCATGCCCACAACGACTACGATCTCGCGGTGTCTAACTCCCTCGCCGCCGTGCTGAGCGGCGCGAAGGGACTGCACGTGACGGTGAACGGGCTGGGGGAGCGCTGCGGTAATGCCCCGCTGTCGAGTGTGCAGGTGATTCTGAAGGATCACTTCAATGCCCGCACGAATATCCGCGAGAACAAACTCAACGACATCTCCCGTCTGGTGGAGAGTTACAGCGGCATTGCGGTGGCACCCAACCAGCCGATCATCGGCGACAACGTGTTTACGCAGGTGGCAGGGGTGCATGCCGACGGCGACAAGAAGAGCGGACTGTATCAGAATGCCCTCGTGCCGGAACGCTTCGGACGGCGGCGCGAATATGCCCTCGGCAAGAACAGCGGTAAGGCGAATATCGCCAAGAACCTGGAGGAACTGGGCCTTGAACTGACTCCCGAACAGACGCGCCGCGTCACCCAGCGCATCACGGAACTCGGCGACAAGAAGGAACGCGTGACGCAGGAGGATCTGCCCTTCATCGTCAGCGATGTATTGAAGCACGACGCACCTGAGGACAAGGTGAAACTCGTGAGTTATGTGGTTTCCACAGCCTACGGCCTGAAGCCTGGTGCAAATGTCAAGGTGGAAATCAACGGCAAACAGTATGAGGCCGGTGCAACGGGCGATGGTCAGTATGACGCCTTTGTGAAGTCGTTGCGGTACATCTATAAGAAATATCTCGACCGTACGTTCCCCATTCTGGCGAACTATGCGGTGACAATCCCTCCCGGTGGACGAACTGATGCTTTAGTGCAGACCGTCATCACGTGGAATGACAACGGACGCCTGCTCCGCACCCGTGGACTGGATGCCGACCAGACGGAAGCCGCCATCAAGGCCACCTTTAAGATGCTGAACATTATTGAAAACGAACAAGATAAGGAATTATGAAATTGAAGATTGCTATTCTGCCCGGCGACGGTATCGGGCCGGAGATTATGAAACAAGGTGTGGCTGTGCTCGACGCCATTGCCAAGAAATGCGGACACCAGTTTGAATACGAGGAGGCCATCTGCGGGGCGCATGCCATCGACGAGGTGGGAGACCCTTATCCTGACAGCACCCACGAGGTGTGCATGCGGGCTGATGCGGTGCTCTTTGCTGCCGTTGGCGACCTGAAATACGACAACGACCCCACGGCGAAGATCCGTCCGGAGGTGGGCTTGTTGGCCATGCGAAAGAAACTGGGTCTCTTTGCCAATGTGCGCCCTGTGGCGACGTTCGACTGCCTGCTGCACAAGTCACCCCTGAAGGACGAACTGATTCGTGGTGCCGACTTTGTGGTGCTGCGCGAACTGACGGGCGGCATGTACTTCGGCGAGAGGTATCAGGACAACGACAAGGCTTACGATACTGATATCTATACGCGTCCTGAGATTGAGCGCATCGTCAGACTGGGCTTTGAGATGGCGATGAAGCGTGGCAGGCACCTCACCGTTGTCGATAAGGCTAATATCCTGGCCAGTTCTCGATTGTGGCGACAGATTGCCAAGGAGATAGAACCACAGTACCCTGAGGTGCGCACCGACTATATGTTTATCGACAATGCCTCGATGCGGGTACTCACCGAACCCCGTTTCTTCGATGTCATCGTCACGGAGAATACCTTTGGCGATATCCTCACCGACGAGACGGCCTGCATCACGGGTTCGATGGGACTCCAGCCCTCGGCTTCGTTGGGTGAGCATACGCCGCTCTTCGAACCGGTGCATGGCTCGTGGCCGCAGGCTGCCGGACAGAACATTGCCAATCCGTTGGCGCAGATCCTCTCTGCCGCCATGCTCTTGGAGCACTTCGGACTCACGAAGGAGGGTGCCCTTGTGCGTAAGGCTGTCAATGCCTCGCTCGATGCCAACGTCCGCACTCCTGAAATTCAGGTGGAGGGCGGTGCCAAGTACGGCACCCGCGAAGTAGGAGAGTGGATTGTGAATTATATCGAGAATGCGTAAGTATATCATTATGGTGTTTGTGTTGGTAGCGACAGCGCTGTCGGCACAAACCCGCCAGCAGTGGCGCGACTCCCTCGAAGTGCTAAATGCAAAGATCGGGCGCGACCCCAATAACCTCGACCTGCATCTGTTGAAGGCCGAGGCGAATATCAATCTGGAACAGTGGGACTATGCCCTCGCCGAGTACGGCAAGATCTTGCATGTCGATGAGAAGAACCTCGCTGCCCTCTATTTCCGCGCCTTTGTCCACATCCAGCAGCACCATCTCGATCTGGCGCGAGTGGATTACGAGACGTTCCTGCGCCTGCAACCCCAGCACTTCGAGGCCCGTTTAGGTCTAGCGCATGTGTTGCAAAAGATGGGTCGCAAGTCGGACACCACCGACGAACTGAACCGTCTGGTGCAGATGTTCCCTGACTCTGCCGATGCCTACGCTGCTCGCGCTGCTTTCGAGACAGAGCAGAAACTCTACGACATCGCCCTCTACGACTGGGACGAGGCCATCCGCCGCAAACCCCTCAATGAGGGTTTCGTCGTCTCCAAGGCTGACATCCTCATCACCCTCAATCGCATGGACGAGGCCCATCGCGAACTCAATGCCGCCATCAAACGGGGCATCCCCCGCTATGCCCTCAAGGAATGGCTCGACAAATGTCAGAAAAAATAAAAATCCCAGCCGTGTTTGGCTGGGATTTATTATAGGGTAGAGGGACGGGGCGCTACCCACTATCGGGTTATTGCCCGCCATCGGGGATTACTCGATATAGACGAGGGCCTCATCCTCCATCACGCTCTGTCCGACCTTCACGACGATAGCACTAATCTTGCCCGCCTTCTCTGCCTGCAGGGCATTGGCCATCTTCATGGCTTCGAGCACGATGACGGTATCGCCGACAGCGACTTCCTGGCCCACCTCGACGGGGATGTCGGTGATGACGCCGGGCAGTGGGGCCTTGATGGCGGTGCCTGATCCAGAAGCAGCAGCGGAAGAAGAACCGCCCTCGCTGCTCTCGGCAGTCTCAGCGGCCTTGCGGACCACGGGCTTTGGCTTCTCAGGCTCAGCCTGCTTCTCCATCTCTACGGTATATTGCTCACCATTTACGGTCAGCGTGGCAATGTTTTCGGTGATGTCGCTGATCACGACCTCATACTTATTGCCGTTGATTGTATACTTATATTCTTTCATGCTCTTAGTTCATTTAGGGTCGTGGTGTGAAAGTCTGCACGTAACCGTTCCACTGCGTGGGATAGGCATTGATGGTGATAATGCCCGGCTCCGCGTCGTGGACGTTGTTGCCTAAGTGCTCATGCAGGGCAAGAGCAATGGCTGCATATACTTCGTTGTTCATCCTATAAACGTTTGGTTAATTAGTGAATGCCGGCTTACATCGGGATGTTGCCGTGCTTCTTAGCGGGCAGGGCATCGCGCTTGGTGGCGAGTTGTGCCAGTCCGCGACAGATGCGGAAACGTGTGTTGCGCGGCTCGATTACGTCGTCAATGTAACCATACTTCGCAGCCTGATAGGGGTTGGCGAAGAGTTCGTTATACTCGTCCTCCTTCTCGGCGATGAAGGCCTTCACATCCTCACCGGCCTCCTTCTTGGCCTTGGCCTCCTTGGCGTAGAGCACGGCGGCAGCACCGCTGGCACCCATCACAGCAATCTCAGCAGAAGGCCATGCGTAGTTCAGATCAGTATGGAGTTGCTTCGAACCCATCACGATGTGCGAACCGCCATACGACTTACGCAGGGTGACGGTGATCTTGGGCACTGTGGCCTCGCCGTAGGCATAGAGCAACTGGGCACCATGCAGGATGACGGCGTTGTACTCCTGACCAGTACCCGGCAAGAATCCCGGCACATCGACCAGCGACACAATAGGAATATTGAAGGCGTCGCAGAAACGTACGAAACGGGCACCCTTACGAGAGGCGTTCACGTCGAGCACACCAGCGTAGCAAGAGGGCTGATTGGCAACAATACCCACGCTCTGCCCATTAAACCTAGCAAAACCCACAATAATATTCTTCGCGAACTTCGGCTGCACCTCGAAGAACTCGCCATTGTCGGTAACGGCGGC
>JAGCRH010000121.1 GCA_017964785.1 Prevotella sp. | reverse complement strand
TTCCTTCTTGGTTGCATGGTCATATTCCATATAAGTATGACCATCGTGGAGTGCGGATATCAGTCTGGTCACTTCCACCTGCATCTCGTTAAGTGTCATGGAGCCGCGGCTAGCCAGCTCATCTCTCAGCTGTTTAACTGCTTTGTCAAACTCATCCTTTCCGCCAAAAGCGCTATAGGGATCGGGATGTATCTGCTCCAATTGACTGAAGAAATAGTCGTAATCCTGAAGAAGAAGCTCTATGCTCGTCGATTGAGTATGAATCGTCGTCAGCCCTAGTGCACCTGGAAGTGTTGCTACAAACAGAACTAATAATACTAATGTTCTCATATTCTCAAATATTTTTGATTATAAACTTTGACGCTGCAAAAATACTCATAACTGCAGTCAATGGCAAATATCTGGGATAAACGACACGAAAATGTGATGAACGGATCATTTAAAAAGACGAAACGTCAGATATTTCATCTGAATGTCAAAACATTTTTTTTTGCGAAGCATCTATATTTTCGTAAAAATAAGCATATCTCCTTCCATTTTGTTTAGAATTTGCTAATTTTGGATAGGGAAAACTTGTTTTTGGGGGACTAACTTTCACAAAAAATTGCTTGCTATTTTTGCGTCGATTTTGCGTCGATTTTGCGTCGATTTTTGAGAAAAATAGTGATTAAGTAAGCGATTTAAGTTAATTTTAAGTCAACTTTAACAATTGTCAAGAAAATTAAAAAGCACTGCAATCAATTGACTATCAGTGCTTTAGCGGGTGCCCGGTGGGACTCGAACCCACGACATTCAGAACCACAATCTGACGCTCTAACCAACTGAACTACGGGCACCATGTTGGTTGCTTTCTTGTTTTGCGGGTGCAAAGGTAGGCATTTTCTGTGAGACCACCAAACATTTGCGCGATTTTTTGCAAAAAAGTTATGTTATGGGGCTTTTTCTGGCTCGCCAAAAGGATGACGCTTATCCAAAGGTCGGATTACCAATACCGTTCGATAACCGAAGTAGATTTGGGGGAAGGTTATGCCCGCCGGGCAAAATCATGCCCCAGATTCAGGGCAAACCATTTTGAAAGTTCATTTATATGCCACAGATCTGGGACAGACTTCTGCACACCGGGCAATAATCTGTCCCAGTTTTGACACTGTCATTGCACTCCGTGCATAATCATGCACCAGATTCCAGACAGATTTATGCACACCGGGCATAAACGTGACCTAGGTTTCGGGCAGACTTATGCACACTGGGCATAAATGTGCCCCAGATTTCGGAAAGACTTATGCACACCGGGCATAATCGTGTCCCAGATTTCGGACAGACTTATGCACACTGGGCATAATCGTGTCCCAGATTTGGGGCAGACTTTTGGAGAACAAAAATGATAACATTGTTTTTTCAGACAGACCTCTCCACTTCTGGAGCACAATGTTGCAAAAATCACTCATATGATTCATCAAATAGTAGAGGTTATGGGAAAGTTTAGTTTGATGACGCGGATACAAAAAGAGAACCCCTGTAAGTGCGGCTTACAGGGGTTTGTCTTTTATGGGCTAAGAGTTACTTAGTTTGCAGGCTGTGCGGGGGCCTCGGCTGCGGGAGCCTCTGCGGCAGGAGCCTCGGCTGCGGGTGCTGCTGCATCCTTCTGCTGACTGGCACCGAAGCCAGGCAGGTTGTTAGGATTGGTGGCAGGCACTTCGATGTTCTCCATCACAGAGCCAGTACCTGTACTCTGGGGAGCAACATATGCGCAGAACACGCTGATGACGACCATAGCGGCAGCGATGCCCCATGTGGTCTTCTCGATGAAGTCGGTGGTCTTACGGACACCGCCGATTTGGTTGTAGCCAGAGAACTGAGAGGCAAGACCGCCACCCTTTGACTCCTGAATGAGCACGATGCCGATCATGAGCAGTGCTGCAATCACCATGATAATTACTAATAATGTGTACATCTTTTTTACTTTTTATTTTTACTATTGTTTATAATCAACTTTTCCAAAAAACGTATTTGGTCTGCAAAGTAAGCATTTTTTTTCGGATAAACCAAAGATAATCGCCGAATAATTTCAAGTGCTTTCGAATATCTGCCCTGTTTTATGTAAATTCGGGCCAAAGTTTCAGTAAAATACCCCTCGTCGGTTGCAATTTCCTCGTTTTCGGTGGTCTCAGGGAGTTGAGGGGTATACTGGGGCTCCTCGCTGAGTATGATACGTCCTTTGTCAGAATTTATGAATGAATCGATAAGGCTCTGACCCTTCATCTCCGGCATGCTGTCGTCCTGCTCATAGCCGCCTTCGGTCTCCATCAGGTAGGCCACATAGTCGACGGCTGCATCGGCGGGTGTGGGCTTGCGCTTCTTTTTCTTCTCGTCCTTGTTGTCGCCCTCCTGAGGCATGGACTCGAGGAAGTTATCGATGAGCGAGAGGGTACGGTTGCCTGTCTCCAGACTCCCGTCTTCTGACTCCTCTCTGCTGGCGCCTGACTCCACTTTCCGCAACTGGTAGTGGGCGGCTTCGATCATCTGGAAGAGCACACGGCGGTCGGTGATGTAGATGGCGGCACGGCGCAACTCCTCATCGAAGGTGGGGTCGTGGAGCAGATAGAGATTTTGGAGCAGCAACAGACGGGCGGTCTGGTAGTAGGGATACAATGCCAGCATCGAACGCAACTCGTAGAGCGTGTCGCGGTCTAAGTGCTCGGGGTGGTGTATCAGTTCTATGATGTCCATGTTTACCAGTCTGCTAAGGCTTTGTTGAATATCTGCTCTACGATGTCTTTCACCATCTGTGTAACCAGATCCTCCTGAACGGCATTGAGCGACAGGGTGGAGTCGTACGACTGATGGGCGGTAAACGACTGCTCGAAGTCATCTTCGTGGTTCTTTGTGTTGGTGAAACGCACGTTGACGGACATGGAGAGTTCTGTCTGGGCAGAGTAACCGTCGGCAGTCACGGCCTTGTTGCGTTGCTCGTATTTGGTGATCTCACCTTCCAGTTTCAGGTCGCCGTTACGCTTCACCTGCGAGAGTTTGGTGTGGTCGGCGAACTGGTTTTTCAATTCGTTGTTGAAGATAGGTCCCATCGGGCCCCACACATAACTGGAACGGATGGGAAAGTCGGCTATCTGGATGGTCTTGACCTTCGTATAGTCGATGCTGGCACCGTTGAACTTATAACTGACGGTGCAGGCACTGAGCAGGCAGCAGAGGGCTGCGCAGAGGGTGATACGAAGTTTATTTTTCCAGTCCATATTGTTTGAGTCGTCTGTAGAGGGTGCGGTCGCTGATGCCCAGTTCCTGGGCGGCCTTCTTACGATTGCCCTTGTTGCGTTCCAAGGCTTTTTCGAGCATCTGCTTGCCGAGGTCGTTAAGGTTGAGGTTTTCGGGCTCTTTCTCAGGCTCGATGTATTCCTCGGCTTCTGCGTCTTCGAGGGCAGGCGTGATGGGATTGATGGGTTGGATGGGAGCGATTGGGGCGATCTGGGAAGTGGGCAGTGTCTCGGCAGAGACATGCTTGCTGCCACTCTGCACTTCCTCGATCTGCTTTTTGAGGGCACCCATCTCACGGCGCATATCGTTCACATTGCCACGCAGTTCGAAGAGTATCTTGTAGAGTATCTCGCGCTCGTTCTCAAACGAGTGGTCGCCCTCTTTATGGATGGTAGCCAACTGTGTGGTCTCCTGATCCTGTGGGATGAAGCGTGCGAGGATTTCCGGGGTGATGGTGCGCTCAGGCGAGAGGATGCTGATCTGCTCAGTGATGTTCTTCAACTGACGCACGTTGCCCGGCCATTTGTAGCGCATGATCATCTGCTTGGCCTGCTCATCGAGCACCACGCGGTCCATCTTGTATTTCTCGGCCATCTGTAAGGCAAAGAGCCGGAACAGCAGCACGATGTCCTCACCGCGCTCACGCAGGGGCGGCATCTGGATGGGGATGGAGTTCAGACGGTAGTAGAGATCCTCGCGGAAACGGCCTTCGCTGATGGCCTGCCGGATATTGACGTTCGTGGCAGCCACGATGCGTACGTCGGTCTTACGGACTTCGGTGGCACCAACGGGGATATATTCGCCCGTCTCCAATACACGCAGCAGTCGGGCTTGCGTGGCGAGTGGCAGTTCACCCACCTCGTCGAGGAAGAGTGTACCCTTGTTGGCTACGCCGAAATAACCCGGTGAGTCGTTGATGGCACCCGTAAACGAGCCCTTTATGTGTCCGAAGAGTTCAGAGTCGATGGTACCCTCGGGAATACTGCCGCAGTTGATGGCGAAGTATTTCTCACGCCTGCGGGGAGAGTTGTCGTGGATAACGCGGGGGATGATCTCCTTACCCACACCGCTCTCACCGATGATGAGCACGGAAAGGTCAGTCGGCGCCACCTGTAATGCGACGTCGAGCGCATGGTTCAATGCCTCGCAGTTACCTACGATATTGTACCGTTGTTTGATGCTTTGAAGTTCAGAAGTCTTCATTTCGGCTGACAAAATTACACATTATTTCCGAATTATCTGCAATTTTGGCAGAAATTAACTCGAAATCAGGCTGCTTTTTTATCAAACTTGATGAGAAGGAGCCCAATTGCTGTCCAAATGAGTTCTCGGATCCTTACCAACAGTCCCACGAAGATACCTGCCTGAGCCGTCATGCCGAGGCCTTCGGTAGACATCAGGAAACCACCCTCGCGACCACCTAATTGCAGCGGCATGAAGAAGAGCATGTTGGCAAAAAGGGTGGTGAAGGCGTAGATGAGGATGCACTGCGGAATGGTTATGTCGGGTGTGATGACAAGCAGGATGAAATAGATTTCAAGAGTGGACACCAGTCGGCAGGTGAACTCCAACAAGACGGCGGCCTTGAAGGTGCGCGGGTTCTGGTTGTGGAGGGCTGCTATCTGCTGGTCGACGCTGGCGAGTTTCTCCCTGTTGCGCTCGATGAACGGCAGTGCCCACCGCTTTACAATCGGGAAGTGGCTCAGGAGGTTCATGCCCGTCATGGCGATGCCCTTCTTGTAGCCCCTGAGGAAAAACCAGATGACCATCATGCAGAAGCATGCAATGATGGGCAGCATGATACAGGCGAGTGTCGTCATCTCTTGGGTGAGAATATAGAGGAACACGGACAGAAACCAGAACCAGAAGTGGCTGAAGATGTGTGTCATTACGAAGAGAATGACTGACGAGGACGCTTTCTGCGTGCCAATCTTCGGCGAGAGCATCATGATACGGTAGGGCTCGCCACCCATCAGTCCGCCGGGTGTGGCGTAATTCAGGGCGAACGACGAGACGGTAATCTTGTAGAGCCACCAGAAGCCGATGCCGCTCTTCTTACACAGTCCTTTCTCATTGCCGATACTGTTGATGATGAGATACCATGATGAGGTGTTGAACATATAGAGGAAGCCCCAGAGAGCGAGGAGGGCCAGAAACCAGTAACCGGCATGCGTCAGTCCCTCCCATACTTCCTTGAAGTCGAGTTGGCTCACCATGATGATCAACACGACCAGACCAAAGATGAAAAAGGCGTTCTGGTATTTCTTCTTCATTCCTGCTCAGTCTTCTTGGAGATGAAACGCACCTTCTCACCATCCTCCCGTTTCTCGTGGTAGAGTTTTGGCAACGGGTTCTTTTGCGGGTCGTCATACGCCTTACGGTTGCGTAGGATGTCGATGGCGGCATAGATGGCGTGACGCAGTGAGGCAGGATCGGCCTCGCCCTTGCCGGCGATGTCGAACGCTGGGCCGTGGTCGGGGGTGGTGATAACGAAGGGGAAGCCCGTCTTCATCTTCACCCCGAACTCGGTGGCGAGGGTCTTGAAGGGCACGTTGCCCTGGTCGTCGTACATAGCCAGAATACCATCGAAGCCATATTGCATCTGCTGACCGAAGAAGGCATCAGCGGTGAAAGGGCCGTAGGCCTGGATGCTGTTCTTTTCCAGTGCCTCGATGGCGGGCTTGATGATGTCATTCTCCTCGGTGCCCGGCTGCGGATTGAGTGCCAGCACGGCGATGCGTGGGTTGTTGATGCGGAAGTCGCGTTTCAGCGAGGTGTGGAAGAGGGTGACCTTTTCGATGATCTTCTCCTGGGAGATGTTCTGGGCTACTTCTTTCAGGGGCAGATGGTTGGTGGCCAAGGCGATGCGGATATCATCGGCAAACATCACCAGCAAGGAACGGTCTTCACGGTCTGGCGTGTTACTGCTCACCACCGGGGCCTGCACCAGCACGTCGTATTGGTTCTGCTTCAAGTCTTCCTTGGCGCGTTGCAGGGCCTTGCGGGCGGCCTCAGCCGACTCGGGGGTCGGGGTGCCGAGTTCCACCTTTACCTCTTCATCGAAGGTCGCCAACAGGTTGAGTCGTCCGTCACGGGCATCCTCAGCCTTGCTGATATTACTGAACTGAGTGCTCAGTTTCATGGCGTTGCGGTGGTAGGTGGCTACCTTCGGACTACCATATACAATAGGCGTGCAAAGTTCGAACATCATAGGATCCTCGAATGCCTTCAAGATGATCTCATAGCCGATACCGTTGGTATCTCCGTGTGTGATGGCCACGCGTACTTTTCTTTCTTCCATATCTCTTAATTCTTAATTCTTAATTTTTTGTCAGTTGACAAGAGCCCACAGGCGGCGAAGATATCCTGTCCTCTGCTGGCACGGATGGTGGTAAACACCCCGTGGGCTGTCAGATAATCGCGCAGCGTCTCCATCTGCTTCTCATCGCTGCCGGGCAGGTCAACGCCGGGTATCTCGTGGAAACGGATGAGGTTCACGCGACAGTCCAGTCCCTGTAATAGTTTAACGATCTCCCGGGCATGCATCATCGTGTCGTTCAGGCCGTGGAAACAGATGTACTCGAACGAGCATCGGCGCTGGTGACTGAAATGATATTGTCGCAGCAGACCCACGACTTCCTCGATGCTCATCTGCTTCTCGGCGGGCATCAGCATCTGTCGCTGCTCGGGTAGGGGAGAGTGCATCGAAATGGCCACGTGGCACTCACTCTCGTTGAGATAGCGTCTCAGTTTGTTTCGGATGCCCACACTACTCACCGTGATGCGCCTGGGACTCCAGGCATAGCCTTCTTCGGCGGTCAGGATCTCCGTAGCCCTGAGCACCGCATCGAGATTGTCCATCGGCTCGCCCTGCCCCATAAAGACGATGTTCGTCAGTTGTTCTCTTTCCGGTAGGGCATAGATCTGGTTCAGGATGTCGGCAGCGGTGAGGTTGCCCTCGAAGCCCTGTTTACCCGTCTGACAGAATAGGCAGTTCATCTTGCAACCCACCTGACACGAGACGCAGAGCGTGGCTCGGTCCTTATCGGGGATATAGACCGTCTCCACAAATCTCCTGACTCCTGACTCCTGACTCCTGACAGGAAAAAGGTACTTGATGGTGCCGTCCTTGCTGCGCTGACAGTCGATGGGGGCCATTGCCCCAACCTCATACTGCTCCTTCAACCGTTCACGGTTCACCTTTGAGATGTTTGTCATCTCATCGATTTCGCTGACATGCTGCTGATAGAGCCATTTCATGATTTGCGAGGCCGTAAACTGAGGCATGCCGAGTTCCTTCACGGCACTTTTCAGTTCCGTGAGCGTCATACCGATTAAGGGCCTTTTTTCGCTGTCCATCTGACAAATTTACGTAAATCGAGTGCAAAGTTAGTGATTTTTTTTGTTTTTCCCACGAAAAAGATGTATCTTTGCACATATTTTAATATTAAAGACCCCAAATGAGAGAAAAAATAGACTGCTTCCTGCCTTGCGATGACCCAGAAGTCGCCCGACAGACGATTGCCCAGTTGCGCGGCAGTCGGACGGTACAGAATATATTTCTGATGGTTTCCACGGAGATACCTCCCGTCAGCGATGCCCGACAGTTGAAGGTAACGGGTTTGACGGGCAGTAACACCCTGATGCAGATAGCGGAGAATGCGAAAGCCGACTACGTGTTGCTGGTGACAAAGCCCACCCGTCTGACGATCGGGCAGGGATGTCTCGATAGGATGCTCCGAGTGGCGGGTGACTCGAATGCCGCGATGGTCTATGCCGACCACAATTCGTTGGAAGACGGTCAGTTGCAGCGCCATCCGGCTATCGATTACTTTCCCGGCAGTATCCGCGACGACTTCGATTTCGGGTCGTTGTGGCTTGTCAAGACGGCGTTACTCCATACCTTTGCCATGCAGGCGGGTGAGCACGACTACCAGTATGCGGGCCTCTATGCCCTGCGCCTCTTTTTGAGTCGTCAGGGACAGATATTTCACATCAATGAATACCTGTATACAGAGGAAGAGACTGACCTCAGGGCTTCGGGCGTCAAACAGTTCGACTATGTGAACCCTCGTAACCGTGAGGTGCAGATCGAGATGGAGCATGCTGCCACGGCTCATCTGGCAGCCATCAATGCCAAGATCGACCCCGGCTTCTACCGCCGTCCTGACTTCAATGAACAGCCCTTCGATATTGAGGCTTCGGTGGTCATCCCTGTCTACAACCGTGAGAAGACCATCCTTGATGCCGTTGAGAGTGCCTTGGGACAGAAGGCCAACTTCAAGTTCAATGTCATCGTGGTGGATAATCATTCCACCGACCGCACCACCGAACTTCTCGACAGCATCCACGACGAACGGCTCGTGCATATTATCCCGGACCGCAGAGACCTTGGTATCGGCGGCTGCTGGAATGTGGCCATCAACGACGACCGTTGTGGACGTTTTGCCGTGCAACTCGACTCCGACGACCTCTATTCCTCGCCCAAGACCCTCCAACAGATCGTGGAGGCTTTCTATAAGCAGAACGCTGCGATGGTGGTGGGCTCGTACCGGATGTGTGACTTTGAATTGAACACTTTGCCGCCAGGACTCATCGACCACAAAGAATGGACCGACGAGAACGGCCCCAACAATGCCCTGCGCATCAATGGTCTCGGAGCGCCGCGTGCCTTCTTTACACCATTGCTGCGACAGATACAGTTCCCGAATACGAGTTATGGCGAGGATTATGCCCTCGGACTGATCTTCTCCCGCCATTACCGTATCGGGCGCATTTATACCGAACTCTACCTCTGCCGCCGTTGGGGAGGCAACAGTGACGCTGCTCTCAGCATCGATAGGATCAATGCCAACAATCTCTATAAAGACCGTCTGCGCACGTTGGAGATCATGGCCCGTCAGCAGATGAACCAGGGTAAGCAGGAACTTATCACCGACTCGCCCCTGCAACGGTTCTTCAACCGTCAGTTGGAGAAGTGGGAGGCGGCCCGTCAGCGTTATCACGACCTGCGCAGTGTGAAGACCCGTGAGTTGGTGGTGGGTTCGTCGAGCATCCAGGTACAGTGGAACCCTGCCCGGATGGTGTCCACAGGTGCCAGCATCGACAAGAAGGCCATCGAGGCCCGTCCTTGTTTCCTCTGTGAGCAGAACCGTCCGAAGGAACAGATTAAGAAAGAGGTTGATGGTCAGTATGAACTGCTGGTCAATCCTTTCCCCATCCTCCCGCAGCACTTCACTATCCCAGCCGTGAAGCACCAGCCGCAGCGCATCTTGGAGTCGTACGGCGAGATACATAAGTTATTGGAGGAATATCCGGAGATGATGGTCTTCTATAATGGGCCGCAGTGTGGTGCTTCTGCCCCCGACCACGCTCACTTCCAAGCAGGCACGAGTGGCGTGCTGCCGTTGCAGATGTCGTGGCAGCGTCTGTCGCGCAACCTGACCACCATTGTCAGTCTCAACGAGCATGAAGACCTCTCACTCATCGATGACTACCCCTGTACGGCCCTGCTCATTCGCAGTCGTTCGCCGTATGGTGATGAACAACTCTTCCGTCGCCTCTACGATGCCCTGCCTGCTGTGGAACCGGAGCCGATGCTGAATATCGTGGCGTGGCGGCGTGACGATGATTTCCTCTCGGTGGTCTTCCCGCGCACCAAGCACCGTCCTGACTGTTATTATAAAGAAGGTGCAGAACAATATATCATCTCCCCAGGTGCCCTCGATATGGCGGGACTCATCATTACTCCGCGTGAAGAAGACTTCGAGCGTCTCACGCCCGAGACTGCCCTGAATATTCTCAACGAGATTACCCTCAAGGGCGATGCCCTCCAACAAGTCCTTGACACGTTGAAGACCGGCACAGGTAATCTCTCACCTCTCACCTCTCACCACTCACTTCAAAAGGAACCGAATGTGTCTGTCGGCATCGTCAGTGCCGCCAAAATCTCCTTCACCCTCAATGCACCCTATACCGCCAAAGGCGAGACGCTGACAGGCGAGGAACAGGTGGAGTTCTCCGAGGGTGGTATCCTCTGGCGGGGTAACCAGTATCGCGAACTGACTTTCATTCCTCAGGACGATGAGGCCTCTTTCTCGCTCCGTGATGTTACCATCGGCGTGAACTTCCATTGGGAGCGCAAAGAGACACAAGTATTCTCAGGCACCCTCCGATTAGTGGTCGAGGCCGATAAGATTGTGGCCATCAATGAACTGCCCGTAGAGCGTTACCTCACGAGTGTCATCTCCAGCGAGATGTCGGCCACCGCCTCGAAGGAGTTTCTGAAGGCACATGCCGTCATCTCCCGTTCGTGGCTCCTGGCACAGATCGAGAAGCGCAAACAACTGGACAATGGGAGTACGGGTTTCTTCTCTTTCATCAAGAAGGACGATGAACTCATCCGCTGGTACGACCGTGAAGACCATACTATTTTCGATGTCTGTGCCGACGACCACTGTCAGCGTTATCAGGGCATCACAAAACAGTCGAGCCCCGTCGTTGAGGAGGCCATCAGTGAGACACGCGGCCAGATCCTGGCTTATGGCGATGAGATCTGCGACGCCCGTTTCTCAAAGTGCTGTGGTGGCGAGACGGAGGAGTTCCAGTATTGCTGGGAGGACACGCCAAAGCCTTATCTCGTTTCCTTCCACGACCCCTATTGCGACACCCATGATGCCCATGTCCTCTCGCAGGTACTCAACGACTACGATCAGGAAACGCCCGACTTCTACCGTTGGACGGTGGCCTATACGCAGGAAGAACTCTCCGAACTCGTCAACCGTAAGTTAAATATCGACTTCGGTCTTATCACCGACCTCATCCCCTTGGAGCGGGGCAAGAGCGGACGTATCTGGAAACTGAAGATTGTCGGTACGAAGAAGACCTTTACCGTTGGTAAGGAACTCGAAATCCGCCGCGCCCTCAGCGAGACGCATCTTTTAAGTTCCGCCTTCGAGGTGGAACGACAGGACACCCGCTTCATCCTGCACGGCAAGGGCTGGGGCCACGGTGTGGGGCTCTGCCAGATCGGTGCCGCCGTCATGGGTGAGCAGGGCAAGACCTACGATGAGATCCTCCTCTTCTATTACCGCAATGCCGAGATTAAACGACTCTACGAATAAATGTTCAATATTCAATGTTCAATATTCAATGTTCAATGAAAAATAAGTCTCCCTGGGCCTGGGTGCCCACCCTTTACTTCGCAGAAGGTCTGCCCTACGTGGCTGTGATGACCATCTCACTCATTATGTATAAGCGTCTTGGCCTGTCGAATGCCGACATCACGCTCTACACCTCCTGGCTCTATCTGCCGTGGGTGATCAAGCCCCTGTGGAGCCCGTTCATCGACATCATCAAGACCAAGCGTTGGTGGATTGTCGCCATGCAGTTGCTCATCGGTGCAGCCTTGGGCGGTGTGGCCTTCACCATACCGGGCCCGTACTGGTTGCAGGGGTCGCTGGCCTTCTTCTGGCTGATGGCTTTCTCCAGTGCCACTCACGACATTGCTGCCGACGGCTTTTATATGCTCGGTCTCGAACAGCACGAGCAGGCTTATTTCGTGGGCATCCGCAGCACATTCTACCGCATTGCTACCATCGTGGGACAGGGCCTGCTGGTGATGCTGGCGGGCAATCTGGAGGTCGTTACCCGCAACATCAAGTACTCTTGGAGTCTGATGTTCTACGGCATGGCGGGCCTCTTCATCGCTTTCTGGCTCTGGCACAACTATATCCTGCCGCGTCCGGCTGAGGACAAGGGGATGACGCGTCTCAGTGGCGGTCAAATCATGAGCGAGTTCTGGCAGACGCTGAAAACCTTCTTCCACAAGCCCCAGGTGTGGGCGGGCATCTGTTTCATGCTGTTCTACCGCATGCCCGAGGGACTGCTGGCCAAGGTTAGCGCCCTCTTCCTCATTGATGCCCAGCATAACGGTGGATTGGGACTTTCGCCCGCCGAATACGGACTGGTACAAGGCACGGTCGGTGTCATCGGACTCACCCTCGGCGGTATCCTCGGTGGCATCGTGGCCAGTCGCGACGGATTGAAGCGCTGGCTTTGGCCCATGGTGATGGCCATCACGCTGCCCGACCTGGTATATGTCTATCTTTCCTATGTCCTTCCGCAGAACTTCTTCATCATCAATGCCTGTATCTTCGTTGAACAGTTCGGCTACGGCTTCGGCTTCTCTGCCTATATGCTATACCTTATATATTATAGTCAGGGCGAGCACAAGACGGCTCATTATGCCCTCTGCACCGCCTTCATGGCGCTGTCGATGATGATCCCGGGTCTCTTTGCCGGTGCCTTACAGGAGAGCGTGGGTTATCCCGCCTTCTTCCTCATTGTCGTCGCGGCCTGCGTCATGACGTACGTCGTCACGGCCTTCCTGAAGATCGATCCCGAATTCGGTAAGAAGAAACAAGAAGCGGTCTGACAGAACCCTCAGAACCTGTACATGATGCCGGCGAGGCAGGCGGATTGCTTGTTGTAGAACATATCGTGCCACATGACCTGCAAGTCCCAGTGCTTGCAAATCTGTTTGTTTAGTTGGAGAGAGCCGTAAAGGGCAGTATCGTCCATGGCGGCACGGTGCGGACTATCCTTGGAGAACCAGACCAGACGGGCGGCAGCCTGCCAGTCGTTGGGCAAGTACAGCACAGGCGAAAGCCGGATGTCGCCGTATGTGGTTCGTGAGTCATTGACCTTGATGTTATAGATGTCAAAACCACCCGTCACCGACAGAATACCGAGTTTCTTGTAGATCGTACCGCAGACCGTCCAGTAGTCTCCGCCTTCGCTGGGATGATAGAAACTGCCTGCCAGTGTGGCGTTCAGTCGGCGTGTGCCATAGTTGTAGCCCACTTTGTACTGGTCGATTTTCTTCTCTTCCAGCGTGGGGTCACCGCCCGTGAGAAGCCCTGAAGCATTGGGCCATAGGTCTGGGAAAACGCTCATGGCCGAGGGGTTGCGGAACTTGCGGAAATAGCCTACTTGCAGTTGATGGCGACGGGCCAGTTTGAGGATGGCACTGGCCTGGAAATGATTGCGCGTGGCATTCTCCGACCAATCATCTGCGTAACTCTTTTGCCTGTAGTGATAGAACATCACACGGTCGCCGACCGTCAGGCGTAGCGGGCCTACGATGTAGTTGAACTGTAAGTAGAGGTCGTTGTTCATCACCCGATACGTGCTCTCCTCGTCGAACGAGCCACCGTCGACGGGGCTCTGCCGGATGCCGTAGCGGTTGATATCGATGTCGCCCTCGTAGCCCAGCATCATAGAGAGGCCTTTGACGGGCAATGGCGTGTTAAGTTCGAGCAGCCAGATGGGCACGTTGGTATGGGATGCCACGCGGCGATAGGACTGCCGGGTGGCATCGAGCGTGTTGGCAGGATTGTTCTTGTGCTGCCACGACAGCAGTGTCAACAGTTCCGTACCTTGGTCGTTGAACACGTGGAAATAGCGCATGCGGGCCATAAACGACTCGCTGCGATTGTGTTTGGAGTAGCCCCTCTCGCCAGTGTCGCTGACGGATGACGACTGCGTGACGTAGGTCAGCAGACGGTCGTGCTGCGTCAGGCGGTTGGTCATCTGGAGGTGAAGGTTTTCGGCATTGTCCACCTGTCCGGATTTGTCGGTATGTGTATAGGTGGCCGACGACCATAGTTCCGTGTTCCCGCTGCCATAGCGCACAATACCCGACGGGGCCAGCATCTTGTCGGTGGCGCCCTGCACCGAGGCAAAGCCATGTGCGCCGTCATCTGCCCGAGCCAGATTGATGTCGATGACGCGCCCGTCGCCGTTGCGACCCTTGGCCACGCCGGCATTGTCGCAGACCTGGATCTTACTGATTTGCCTGGCCTTGATCTGTGTGACCATCAGACGGGTGTCACCGCTTAGCACCACGTTGTCCATCCGCAACTGCCAGCCGTCAAAGAGGTCTGTGCCACTTAAATCTGTCGACAGCAGATCCGGGTACATTTCAAGGATGTCGAACAAGGTCTCTTCGCCGTTGAGTTCCATCCGCTGGGGATAGATAATGGTGCGGTCGGCCCGCATTTCCACCACAGGCTCATCCTCGGCAGCCATCATTCCAATGCCACTAAGGAAGAAAAACAAAAATAATATTGTACGGGCTTTCATCGTTTTTAGATACCGGCACCGTCCTGGAAACCGGCATCTATGGCTTTCGACTGGAGGATCTTGGAATAGGGCGGTACGCTGTGCGTGAGCCAGATATTACCGCCGATGACGGAGTCGTGGCCGATGGTGATGCGTCCGAGGATCGAAGCATTGGAGTAAACGGTCACATTGTCCTCGATGATCGGGTGGCGCGGCACGTTCAGCATATTACCTTCCTCGTCGTATTTGAAACTCTTGGCACCGAGCGTCACGCCCTGATAGAGCGTCACGTGACTGCCGATGATGGTAGTCTCGCCGATCACCACACCTGTGCCGTGGTCGATGGAGAAGTATTCACCGATCTGGGCACCCGGATGGATGTCGATACCGGTCTTCGAGTGCGCCTGTTCGGTGATGATGCGTGGGATGACGGGCACGCCCATCTTGTGCAACCGATGGGCTACGCGGTAGTGTACCATTGTGTTCACTACCGGATAGCAGAAAATCACCTCACCGTAGGTCTTGGCGGCCGGGTCGTTGTCGAACATCGCCTGGATGTCGGTATAGAGCAGGCGTTTGATCTCCGGCAGTGAGTCGATGAACTCCAAGGCCAGTCGCTCGCCCGTGCAGAGCACATCCTCTTCCTGACACTCCTCGCAGAACTGCAGTCCCCGTGCTATCTGCTGGCGCAGCAGTCGGAAGAGTTCTTCCATCGACACACCGATCTGGTAGGCGCGCAGGGCCTCGTCGGGTTGGCGCTTGTGGAAGTAGTCAGTAAATACGATGCTCTTGATGAGGTTCACGATGCACTTCACGTCCTCCACCGACGGCAGTTGTGTCTGTGTGGCGGTGGGCATCATCCTGACCTCGTCGACCGAGTGCTTTGAGAGCACGCCCACATTGCGGCGCAGCGTCTCGTTGATTTTTGTCTGGTCCATCTTAATAAGTTTGGTTTCTGGGGGCAAAGGTATGAAAAAAAAGTGAAAATATGATGAATTATGAATTTATTTTGTATATTTGCAGCGATAAAATGATAATGATATGATTAAAAGAAGTCTGATACTAATCATGTGCCTGTTGTGCGGTGTCTTCACAATGGCTCAGACAGATGAGGTCTGGTCCTTCAGTGGCAAGGTGGTGGACGCCAAGACACGGAAAGCGCTGTCGCACGTCAGCGTGACAGACCGCAGCGTGGGTACGGTGACCAACGAGGATGGTGAGTTTACCCTGAAACTGAAGGCCGCACCGACGGCGGTGTCCTTCTCGTGTTTAGGCTATCGCACACAGCGGTTGACGGCTGCGGAGTGCAAGGCGCTGGAGGCTGAGGGCAAGGCTGTGCAGATGCACGCCTCCTCAGTGGTGCTCAGCGAGATCGTGGTGAAGGGTGTCGACAAACCGCGAGAACTGGTGGAACAGGCCATCGACCGGATAGAGGCGAATTACCCGAACGTGCCGAACCTGTTGCGTGGCTTCTACCGAGAGACCACCCAGAAGCGCAATCGCTTTATCAGTGTGGCCGAAGGTGTGGTGGACGTGTATAAGTCGCCGTATTTCAAGATGGACTGGCGCGACGGCGTGGCCATCCTCAAGGGGCGCCGTCTGCTGAGTCAGCGCAAGAGCGACACGCTGGCGGTGAAACTCCAGGGCGGCCCCGTGCTGCCTGTGCAGTTGGATGTGGTGAAGGAGCGCGACATCCTGTTGAACAAGGAGGAGTTGGACAACTACCACTTCAGTTACAAAGGTGTGAAGCAGGCGGGCGACCGGTTGTCGTATGTCATCGAGATCACCCCGGCCTATATCGTGGACTATCCCCTTTACAACGGTCGTCTTTACATCGATCAGGAGACACTGGCCTTCACGAAGATAGAACTGGAACTCGACATGAGCAATGAGGAGAAGGCCACGTCGTCGATCCTGCGCAAGAAACCTGTCGGACTGCGCTTCACGCCCCACGAGATGAGCATCAACATCGACTACAAGACCGACGACGGCGTGACGCGCATCAACTATATCCGTAATGTGATCCGGTTCCGCTGTGACTGGAAACGGAAACTCTTCAAGTCGAACTTCACCATCACCTCAGAGATGGTGGTGACCGACCGGAAGGAGGGCGATAACGTCAGGCCCATCAAAGTGCGCGACACTTTCAACCGCCGAGATAACTTCTACGACAAGGTGGTGTTCTTCAATGATCCCGGTTTCTGGGGCGACGAGAACATCATTGAGCCGACGGAAGATCTGTTGGACGGCATCGAGAAGATCAAGCAGAGACTGAAATAAAGGTGAAAAGTTGAAAAAGTGAAAAAGTGAAAAAAGAAGCCCCGCTCGGATTTTGAGCGGGGCTTCTTTGTTATTTGATGAGTGTGGTGATCTTCAGAGGGATACTGGCCAACGTTTGTGACATACCGTTGAGGTAGTTCTTGTTCTCGTTGTTGTCGAGGTAGGCTGCCGCCATCACAAGCATGGCTTCCATGGCTCCCGAACTGGTGTCCTTGTAGCCGGACGAGTAACTGTCCGTCCAGAAATAGAGCGACAAGGTATGGGTCGCATCCTTGTAGAACACGGGGAAGTCTACTTGCAGGGGAGCCAAGAGGAATTGCACTTGCGTATCGTATTGGTAGAACCCCAGGTAGCACTTCAATTCCCCGTGGGTGTTTGACTCCATCAGGGCGTTCTTCAGGTCGTTGTCGGAGACGATCTCTGCAAAGGCCTTTGCGGGGAAGGCATTGATCACAAGCATGGTGTCGGCACCAATGCTCCAACTGACATCGACGGTATCGAAGTCGGTGCTTGTCTTATAATAGACCAGTTTTCCGGTGTACGAGCCCCGCACGGCATTGACGCACTGGGCGATCTGGGCCTGAGAGAGGCCGTTGTTATTGTTGTCGTCATCTTTGAGACACGACGTCAGGCTCAGGGCTGCCATACAGCCGAGCCCGAGGAAAATCAATTTTAAGTTCTTCATATTCTTATCTAATAAATAATAGTTCGCGGTATTTCGGCAGCGTCCACAGACCGTCCTCGACGATCATCTCCAAGCAGTCGCACTCGTGGCGGATGGCATCCATCTTCGGACAGACGGTGTCGTGATAGGCGATGGCGCGCTGGTGGATGTCCGCAATCTGGTTGGCAATGCGTCGGGCTTCCGTCAGTTCTTCGACCAGGCGCTCGATGCGCTCTGTGCGCTCGGCAATCTCCGCAATGAGTTTCATGTTACGGGCGGAGAGGCGTTCGGCCTGTTCGGCAGGGAAGATGTCTTTCATGCCCTGCACGTTCTTGATGAGTTGACTCTGGTAGTGGGTCGAGACTGGGATGATATGGTTCATCGACAGGTCGCCCATCGTGCGGGCTTCGATCTGCACGGTCTTCACGTACATCTCCCATTTCACCTCGTTGCGGGCTTCCAGTTCCTTGCGGTTCATCACCTTCGTACTCTCGAACATACGGACGCTTGAGTCGTCTAAATAGTGCTCGATGATGACGGGGCACGACTTCTCCACGTCGAGGCCGCGCTGGGCAGCCTCCACCACCCACGCGTCGCTGTAGCCGTTGCCGTCGAATCGGATGGCCTTGCAGGTCTTGATATCTTCGCGGAGTACCTCGATGATGG
>JAGCRH010000120.1 GCA_017964785.1 Prevotella sp. | reverse complement strand
CCAATGAAGTCTTATCAGGTGGTTATTGCAGCGGGGTCCCACCTCTTCCCATTCCGAACAGAGAAGTTAAGCCCGCCTGCGCCGATGGTACTGCAATGCAATGCGGGAGAGTAGGAGGCCGCCCCCTTTTTTCAGAAGCCCCGGAGAGAAATCTCTGGGGCTTTTTTGTGTTTTTTGCCCAAATCTTTCGTTATTTGCGAAAAAGTTCATATCTTTGTCGGCAATATGCAGTGGACTGACAGAATACGGCAAGTGAAGATAATCCTTGTAGTAGTGGCAATCGTGATTGCGGTGGTCTCTCTGTTGGTGTCGCATCTGTTAGTCAAGGATCTGCAGCGGGAGGAACGCAATAAGATGGAAATCTGGGCGGAGGCTTTAAATGCATTGAATAATGCAGATGAGAATACAGACCTGTCGCTGGTGCTGAACGTGATCCAAGGTAATAATACCATTCCCGTGATTGTCATGGATTCTGATGGTGTGGTATCCGATTTCCGTAATATTGAGATCAAGGCTGAGACTGCCGCGGATTCTGATGCATACATTTCCCGGTATGGGAAGTGGATGTATGATAACGGCGACTATATCAAAATCTATCTGGCAGCGAGTGATACAGTGAAAGATGACTCGTTGGAGTTGCCGGAGGAGTTACAGCCTTATACCTTGGTGTGCTATGATGAATCAACGCTGTTGAAACGGTTGGCTCAGTATCCCTATTGGCAGTTGGGTATTGTGATGATCTTTGTCGTAGTGGCCATCTTTGCACTATTAGCCTCGAAACGGGCAGAACAGAATAAGGTATGGGTTGGCTTGTCAAAGGAGACGGCTCACCAGTTGGGTACGCCGATTTCCAGTCTGATGGCATGGGTGGAAATCTTGAAGGAGAATTATCCGGATGACGAATTGATACCAGAGATGGACAAGGATGTGAAGCGGTTGGAACTGATTGCTGAGCGTTTTTCCAAGATTGGCTCTCTGCCGGAACCTGTCGATGCTTCGATGAATCAGGTGCTGATCCATGTGGTAGACTATATGAATCGTCGGACCTCGAAGAAGGTGGAGATCGTGAGCCATTTGCCGGAAGAAGAAGTGATAGTGAAGATGAACGCTCAGTTATTTGAGTGGGTGATAGAGAATCTCTGTAAGAATGCTGTCGATGCGATGGAGGGTAAGGGTAGAATTGAACTGAAACTGACAGACGAGGGCAGTTGTGTAGTCGTTGAAGTGAGTGATAACGGTAAAGGCATCCGGAAGAAGGATATCAAGAACGTGTTCACGCCAGGCTTTACCACAAAGAAACGGGGATGGGGTCTGGGTTTATCATTGGCTAAACGGATTGTTGAGGAATACCACAAAGGAAAGATTTTTGTCAAAGAATCGGAGGTGGGCGTTGGTACCACTTTCAGGATAGAAATCCAGAAATAGTTGCACAGTTGAAGAGAAAGTGTGCGAGAATAGGGCTTGGTGGCTGGCGATTTATCGTGAAAAACATAAAAAAAGCAAATAAGTGTTTTGTATGTGAGAAAAAGTTTGTAACTTTGCACTCCAAATGTGAGTGAGTAAATGTGTAGTTTAGAGCAGTTTAAGATTGATTTGAAGCGTCAGACAGACGAGGTGACAACCTTGGAATTCGACTTGGATAATCATTTCTTTGCCGCTCTTGACGGTTCGGAACTGAGACAGGGGACATTGCACGTGTCGGTGTCTATACGCAAGGCGACCGGCTTTTTTGAACTCCTGTTTCATACCGAAGGCACAGTAACCGTCACCTGTGACCGCTGTCTGGACGACATGGACCAGCCAATATCGACTGACAATCGTCTGGTAGTGAAATTGGGTGCGGCCTACTCCGAGGAAGATGATGTTATCACGTTGCCAGAGGACGAAGGAATACTCGACACGTCGTGGCTCATCTATGAGTTTATGATGCTGGCTATACCCATCAAGCATGTGCATGCACCTGGCAAGTGCAACCCTGCGATGAGCAAAGTTCTGGAAGAACTCTCAACTGACCGAAGCAGCGATGAGGCGTCCAACCAGCCAATAGACCCCCGGTGGAGCAAACTTGCAGAAATACAAATTAAAGATTAAACATTAAATAATTAAGAATTATGGCACATCCTAAAAGAAGACAATCAAGTACTCGTCAGGCCAAGCGTCGTACTCATGACAAGGCCGTAGCACCTACACTGGCAGTATGCCCCAACTGTGGCGCTTACTATGTATATCACACAGTATGCCCCACTTGTGGATACTATCGTGGTAAGGTTGCTATCAAGAAGGAGGAAGAAGTTGCTGAATAATGAGCAGTAAGATCAGTGCGATAATCACGGGTGTTGGCGGATACGTTCCCGATTATGTCCTTACCAATGAGGAACTGTCGAGAATGGTAGATACCAACGATGAGTGGATTATGACACGTGTGGGTATCAAGGAGCGCCGTATCCTGACAGAAGAAGGACTCGGCACTTCTTATATGGCCCGTAAGGCTGCCAAACAGTTGATTCAGAAGACTGGGGTAGATCCGGACACCATTGATGCACTCATTGTCACCACTTCTACCGCTGATTATAAGTTCCCCTCAACAGCCAGTATCGTACTGGGAAAACTCGGATTGAAGAATGCTTTCGCATTCGATTTTTGGGGAGCCTGTTGTGGATTTCTCTATTCGCTCGATGTCGCAGCGTCGATGATTCAGTGCGGCCGCTACAAGAAGATCATTGTTATTGGAGCAGATAAGATGTCGTCGGTAACTGACTATAAGGACCGTCAGACCTGTCCGCTTTTCGGAGACGGTGCGGCTGCCGTTCTGGTAGAGGCTTCGGAAGAAGAGAATATCGGTGTGATGGACTCCTATTTCCGTGCCGACGGTAAAGGACTGCCGTTCCTGCATTTGAAAGCAGGTGGCTCTGTATGTCCTCCATCGCATTTTACGGTCGACCATCGTCTGCACTACCTCTATCAGGAAGGACGTACGGTGTTCCGTTATGCCGTGACGAACATGAGCGATGACTGTGCCTTGATAGCCGAGCGTAACGGACTGAACAAGGATAATATCCAGTGGATAGTTCCCCATCAGGCCAATATGCGTATCATAGAGGCTGTGGCCAAGCGCCTGGAAGTTCCGATGGAGCAGGTGATAGTGAATATCGAGCACTATGGTAATACCAGTGCCGCAACTATACCCCTTGCGCTATGGGATAATGAGACCAAGTTCAGGAAGGGTGATAATATGATCTTCACCGCTTTCGGTGCCGGTTTCGTCCATGGAGCATCCTACTACAAGTGGGCTTATGATGGAAGTAAATATGCATAAGGCAGGATTCGTCAATATCGTTGGAAATCCCAACGTCGGTAAAAGTACGCTCATGAACCAACTGGTTGGTGAGCGTATTTCAATTGCAACCTTTAAGGCTCAGACCACCCGTCATCGCATTATGGGTATTGTGAATACTCCCGAGATGCAGATCGTCTTCTCAGACACACCGGGTGTGTTGAAGCCGAACTATAAGTTGCAAGAGTCGATGCTGGCTTTCTCCGAGTCTGCTTTACAGGATGCCGATGTGCTGCTGTATGTCACCGATGTCGTGGAGAATCCAGAGAAGAATATGGATTTCTTGGCGAAGGTGCAGAAGATGGCAATCCCTGTGTTACTGTTGATCAATAAGATTGATGAGTTGGGGAATGGGGTTAATGGGTCTAATGGAGCGCAACAATCGCTTAATACGATTGTTGAGAAATGGCACTCATTGTTACCCAATGCCGAGATCCTGCCAATCTCCGCCAAAAACAAGTTCGGTGTGGATATGTTGTTGAAGCGTATCCAGGAACTTCTTCCAGAGAGTCCTGCCTATTTCGATAAGGATCAGTTGACGGACAAGCCTGCCCGTTTCTTCGTCTCGGAGATCATCCGTGAGAAGATTCTGCTCTATTACGACAAGGAGATACCTTATTCTGTGGAGGTGGCTGTCGAGCGTTTCAAGGAGGACGAGAGGCATATCCATATCAATGCGATCATCTATGTGGAGCGTGACTCCCAGAAGGGCATTATCATCGGGCATCAGGGCGTGGCATTGAAGAAGGTCAGTACTGAGGCTCGCAAGTCATTGGAGAAGTTCTTTGACAAGCCCATCTTCTTGGAGGTATTCGTAAAGGTGGATAAGGACTGGCGTTCCTCAGAGCGAGAACTGAATCATTTTGGGTACAATCCAGACTAGGATGACTTGGGACTACCTAGGAAAACCTAGGATTGCCTAGAAAAAAGAAGATAGTATATGGCAAATTTAGTAGCAATCGTAGGACGCCCGAATGTGGGAAAGTCAACCCTGTTCAACCGCTTGACGAAGAGCCGTCAGGCCATCGTCAGTGACGAGGCAGGAACTACCCGTGACCGTCAATATGGTAAATGTGAATGGAACGGGCGGGAATTCTCCGTCGTCGATACTGGTGGTTGGGTGGTCAACTCGGATGACATCTTCGAAGAGGAGATTCGTAAGCAGGTGATCATTGCGACGGAAGAGGCCGACCTGGTGCTTTTCCTTTGTGACATTAAGAACGGTGTGACAGACTGGGACATGGACGTGGCCCAGATTTTGCGTCGTGCGAAATTGCCTGTGATTTTGGTAGCCAATAAGGCAGATGATAATAAGAACCTCTATGATCAATATGAGTTCTATCAACTCGGACTGGGTGATCCATACTGTATCAGTGCCGCTACTGGCAGTGGTACGGGCGACTTGCTTGATAAAGTGCTGGAGGTTTTGCCAGAAAAGGCAGGCGATAACTTAGAAGAAGGTATTCCCCGCTTTGCCGTCGTCGGACGTCCGAATGCCGGTAAGTCGAGTCTCATCAATGCCTTTATCGGCGAGGAACGTAACATCGTGACAGAGATTGCCGGTACGACCCGTGACTCTATCTATACGCGCTATGATAAGTTTGGCTTCGACTTCTACTTGGTGGATACAGCCGGTATCCGTCGCAAGAACAAGGTGACGGAGGATTTGGAGTTCTATAGTGTGATGCGTTCCATCCGTGCCATTGAGAATTCGGATGTGTGTATCCTGATGATTGATGCCACCCGTGGCATTGAGGCACAGGATATGAATATCTTCCAGTTGATCCAGAAGAACAACAAGAGTCTGGTGGTGGTGGTCAACAAGTGGGATTTGGTAGAGGATAAGTCGCAGATTGTCATTGACACGTTCACGAATGCTATCCGCAACCGTATGGCTCCATTCGTGGATTTCCCCATCATCTTTGCCTCGGCGCTGACAAAACAGCGTATCTTCAAGGTTTTAGAGACGGCCAAACAGGTTTATCTGAACCGCAAGGCCCGTATTGGAACTACGAAGTTGAATGAGGTGATGCTGCCCCTGATTGAGGCTTTTCCGCCTCCCTCCATTAAGGGCAAGTATATCAAGATCAAATATGTGTCGCAGGTGCCAGACACGCAGATACCCACCTTCGTGTTTTATGCCAACCTGCCGCAGTATGTGAAGGAGCCGTATAAGCGCTTCTTGGAGAATAAGATTCGTGAGAACTGGACGTTGACGGGTACCCCCATCAATGTCTTTATCCGTCAGAAATAGGATGAAACATCTCTTGACATCGGCTATATTGCTTCTGCTACTTTGTGCCTGTTCCGGCGCAACGGCAGAGGAGATGGCTTCGCTGGCAGCCAAGGGCTATTATGAACACCTGATAGGTGGCGAATATGAGTATTTCCTGGCAGGCAAGGCTGGTGCAGACAGTTTTCCAAAGGCGTATCGCAAACAACTGATCATAGGGTATAAGCAATTTATGGATCAGCAGGAGAAAATGCATCATGGTATTCATGAGATCCGGATCGTCGGTGCAAAGGCTGACACATTGCTACAATGTATGAATGTGTTTCTGGTCTTCTGTTTTGGTGACTCCACCAATGAGCAGATTGCCGTCCCGATGGTCGAGCATCACGGAGCCTGGAGAATGAGATAAGAATTGAATAGACAAAATAAAGAAGAATATGAAAAAGGTTGTTTTTATGATAGTGGTTGCTTGTGCGGGTTATACAACCAGTGCGCAATCGTTAAAGGATTATTCTAAAAAACGTGTTTTTTTCCAGCATTTGGATGCTTCTGTGACATTGGGATCGACAGGTATTGGCCTTGATTTGTCTTCGCCCATTAGTAACCATGTCAATCTGCGGGCAGGGTTTGACTTTATGCCTCATTTCCATCATAATATGAGTTTCGGGGTGCAAGTGGGTGATGATCCAGCGAAGTCCGAATCGAAGTTTCAGAAACTTTCTGGCTTTTTGGAGAATATGACTGGATATAAGGTCGATAATCAGATAGACATGGTTGGTGAGCCGACTATGTACAATTTCAAGTTGTTGGTAGATGTGTTCCCTCTGAAGAATAATAAGAAATGGCATATCACAGCGGGCTTTTATATCGGTTCGTCTAAGATAGCCAAGGCTTATAATACCACAGAGGATATGCCGTCGCTGATGGCTGTTGGTATTTATAATAATATATATGATAGGGTTCTTGCAAATGAGCCATTGTATGAAGATTTTTTTCTTCCTTATGAAATGGAAGATAAAATAAGTGATTGTGGTCGTATGGGTATACATGTGGGTGACTATTCACATGATATATATTATCCGGAGAATGTCTATTATACAGAAGATGTCTACCATGTTGGTGATTTGGTTCATGCCAAGGGCGATATCTTGTATTCTACAGAAGATGTTATGTATGCCAAGGGGGATCCTTATATGATGGAGCCTGATGAGAATGGTATGGCTAAAGCCACTGTGAAGGTGAACTCCTTTAAGCCTTATTTAGGCATAGGGTATGGTGGACGTCTTTTCAAAAAAAGCGATAAATATCACATTGCCGTAGATTGTGGTGTATTGTTATGGGGAGGAACCCCAAGCATCATCACCCATGACGGCACGGATATGGTCCATGATTTGGAGAATATAAAGGGTAAGGTTGGCGACTATATAGATTTATTGACAGCCTTTAAGGTCTATCCCGTCTTGAATGTCCGCTTTACTAAGTCGCTCTTCTAAACAATCCTTTTGTAAGAAAAACGAAACGCCGTCTTCCGACTCGGAAAACGGCGTTTTCTATGTTAGAAAAGAAATATTATTTTTCGATGACTTTCTTTCCATTGACAATGTATATGCCTGAGGGCAGATTATCTGTAGACTGATCCTCACGCACCTTGGTGCCCATCAGCGTATAGACACCCTTGTTCTTGACGACCTCCTCAGCAGTAATGTTCTCAATGCCTGCTGAATAGGTGGAATAGGTGGCTGAATTCACAAGTAATACGTTGCTGGATACTGCCATCGTTGCTTCTTCCTCTGTTATTGGAAGATAGGCTTTGTTGGCAGGGAGATATTCAAGATCGTCAGATTTGACAAATCCAAGTTTTCCATTGACTTCACCCAACACCCTCATCGTTGCCGGATCATAGGCGGTGGTGTTCCAGTTCTTATGTTCAGGATAAAGCCTACCTGTTGCCCATTTTATGACATTACAGAAGTAAACACCCTTGAGTTCATTCTGGAGATCGTTGGCTACAGAAGTCGTCAATGGAGTTATTTTGTTGTTTGCCGGAAGGTTTGAATTGCTTTCAATGATGACGGGAACTCCTCCAGGAACCGTACCGTCCTTAATCTCCACCATTTCTGCTATCGGACCCAGTTGAGTCTCCGTGCAGTGTTGTTTCACATAATACACTTTCATGCCGTCAGATAACACATGAAACGGGAATGATGCGTAGAGCGTGGTGTAGTATTTGTCACCGATCTTCAACTCAGGTGCCAGACCGAAATATTGTCCATCTTTATTTGTTACAGGCAGAATATACCAGTCTCTGTTTCTGGCTGAGCCATCAGAATTTTTGGAGGCTGTTGTCAGATACCCGAAGGCGAAACTCTTGTTATAGGCTTCATAGAGGTATTTGGTGACTCCCGAATATACTCCAGATGCCCAATATGCATTTTCTGTTGTTCTGGAGGCTGGGATCTGCAGATAGTATCCTGTCAGTTGATAAGTATCCATTCCTTGTCCTTTTAGGACATATCCTTGACTTCTTTTCTCTATATAAATAATTGATCCTGGATCCGATACAACATTCTCGAATCCGTGAACCGTATTGATGGCGTATGCATCAATGTTCGATGTGTGGACACTTGGTTTTTCTCCTTGGTTGTCAACAATCGTGGTGTAATTTCCACTCTGAACATTCTGGACACGGTAGTAACCATCTCCGTTCAACTGTGCAAACACAGGTATGGCTGTCACAGCCAGTAGTATTGATACAAATCTTTTCATCATATTTCCTATAATAATCCCGACCTTCATCTATACCTTATTAAGTAAAGACGTAAGGCCGGGATATATAAACTAATGCTCTGTCAATTACTCAGCAATACAAACGCTGACACGGTTCATGTCGTTCTCGGCGAACGGCTGTACACGTGAACCCTTGCTGTCGTAAGAGATACGAGAAGCAGCAATACCGTAATCTTTCTTCAGTGACTTCACAACAGCATCGGCACGACCTGCGGCGAGGCGATCGTTGATCTTGTTGTTACCTGTACCTGCATCAGCATAACCGGTAATCACAACCTTGGCTGTTGGGTGCTCGTTCAGGTAGTCGGCAATATCCTTCACCTTTTGAGCCTCTGACGGACGGATGTTGGTCTTGTTGATCAGGAAGAAGATGTCGCGGCGCAAAGGCTCGACCTCAGCAACTGCTGCAGCAGCAGGAGTAGGAACGGGCTTCTCCACAATCTTCTCCACAATCTTCTCCACGTAGCGGATCTCGGGCTCTGGTACGGGGATCTCACGAGTGGTGTAGGTCTCACCGAGGTTGATCTTCACACCTGCGAGGGCGTTGAAGTACCAGTCCCAGTTGCCGGCCTTCTTTGAGTTGTACCTGTCGCTCAGGGTGTTGGCACTGAGTTCAAGACCGACACTGATAGCATCGCTAATCTTGAAGTCACCAGTGATACCAGCCTGACCGAACAGACGGGCCTTTGTGCCGCTCCAACAATATTCCAGAGAGTTGACACCAATGGTTTGGTTCATTAAGTCCTTCTTTTTTGGGGCTTCGTCATTGCTGAAACCAATGTTGAGACCAAGACCTGCGAACACGCCGAAGTTGAATACACGATTGGGGTTGAAACCACAGAAGAGGTTTGACAGGTTGGCTGTAGCATCAATAGAAGGTGCAACATACTTCCAATCCCACTTATATGTCTGACCATTCAGTTTTGAACCGGCCTTGCTCTGCCATGCATTGACAGCGAGGCGTGCGCCCACAACAGGGTTGAACTGGCGACCTACGGCTGCCTGTACGTTGTATGAATTCAAATCACTGAAATCAATCTCACCAAGTGTATGCTGGATGCCCAGTGGCTGAATCTGTACATACCAGTGAGGATTGAAAACGTATTCCGTCTTAGGCTGCTGATCCTGTGCGGATGCTGTGAGGAAACCCAGCGCCAGCAGGCAAGACAATATTGTTTTCTTCATTTTCATATTCTTAATTGCTATTTTGAATTCCTAAATGTTAATTATTTTGCAGTGATGAAGTAGACATTCTTACGCTCCTTGCCAAAGAAGTCAAGAGCATAGTAAGTCACCTTGTACTTCTTGCCAGACTCAATATTGAGGTCAATAGCACAGATGCTACCATCAATCACCTGACCCAGGTTCTCACCGGTAATCTCCTGACCGTCGCACTCAACCTTCACGAACTTCTTGATAGCAGGAGCAATAATCTCAGCAGTGTAAGAAGTCGGGATCAGCGTGATCTTGCCAGCAGGTGTGCTTGGACCAGGTCTGCGGATGTCGTTGGCTGTCTTGACAAGCAGAGTGGGCTGGACAGCCTTGTTAGAAGAATTAACCAACTTCACAATCTTGCTGTCAACCTTCTTGAAGTAGTCATGAATGAGATCCTTAACACTCTGCTTAGCATCGTCGAAGTAGACACTCATTTTGTTGAAGTCACGAAGTTGATCGATAATATCGTTGACATCGTCCAAATCCTTGTTAATGTGCTCAATCTCAAAGTCATAGAATTTCTGAAGTTCATCAGACAAATCTACAATAAGCCATTCGTCATCCTGTCGAACTCCATCTTTATTGAGATCAACCCATACATGAGCCCTATATGTACCAACATCAATACCGTTAATCTGGAATTTAAAGTCATCGGCAATGTCGACAGTTGGGAATTCCATCTCAATCTTGTCGATAATCTTGTAGAAGATATTCTCAATCTTGTTCAGACCAGGAGTCTTGTCAATGTGTACCTCAAAGTCGTAAGACAGCGGCTTAATAGAAGCAACGCCGAAATCGTAACCTGTGCGTACGGTTTTTGTTCCGAAGTCGTCATTCCAAGTATACTTCAGAGCCAGACGGGGGAACTTCTCAGTTGTAGCAAGTTCATAAATATCACCAATAGCGTCAATGATTGACTGTTTTGTTCTATTGCTGATAGCGTCCTTCAACGAATGAGCAATGTTGCTAACGTCGAATCTCACTGCTTGAAGGTCATTGATGGTAACGTCAGCAGCCCAAAGACCAGAAGCGTTACGTGTCTGGTGCCAGCCCCATGTGAGAACCTTGTCAGACTCAGCAGCCTTCAGAGTGACTGGGGATGCTTCGTTCTGGCTGTTCACGAGTGAGAAACCGTTTGCATCAATCTCTACCTCATTCGGATTAACGGTGAAATAGATTGTACCAGCGTCGTTGTTGACATACTTTGTAACTTCTGTTTGACGACCTGCTTCATCTTCAGGGAACAGAACAGCCTCACCGTCACCAATGTAAGCGGCTAAAATATGAGAAATGACACCGACAGGAGCGGAAAGATCACCGAAAACGGGATTGTAGGTACCCTCGGCAGTCATAGAAGTGACAGATTTCTTAAGAGCATTTTCAATCTTCTCTTCCAGGTCGTTAATGTCATCCTCAAGATCATCAAGGGCATTCTCTACGTCTTCTCCTTTTGCATAAGAATCCTCAATTGCCTTCAAGCGATTCTCTAATGCAGTGATCTCGGCTTGCGGAGTGGATGCACCATCCTGACCATCCTGACCAATGGCTTTGTAGTTGGTCTTTTCACCATCCTTATACCAGTAACCGTCGTCACCAATAGTCCACTGTATAGCGTCCTTACCAGCAGCACCTGTAGCAGGAACACCAGTATCTACACCGTCGATAAACCAGTTGCCGTTCTCGATAGTTACAACAGAACCATTCTGGCCGTCCTTACCATTCTGGCCGTCCTTACCATTCTGACCATCCTGACCTTTAGCAGGTATGCCAGTGTCTACACCGTCGATCTCCCAGTTGCCATTGGTACCGATAGTTACAACAGAACCGTCCTTACCGTCAGCGCCTTTTGGTCCCTGAACACCCTGAATACCCTGAGGTCCCTGTTCACCTTGATCACCTTTGTCACCCTTTTCAGGTACTTTGGCAACATCTTGCTTCAACTTGGCAATGTCACCTTGAAGTTCAGCAATCTTACCTAACAACTCTGTGTTTACATCTGAATCATTGTCTTTACAAGAAACAAATGCACTCGAAGTAGCAATCACCAATGCTACTAAGAGAATTCCATTAATAATTTTCTTTTTCATTGAACTTAAAATTATAATTAGACATATATATGTTGATTTCTATATAAATCGTGGCAAAATTAAGCATTTATTTCGAAACTGCCAAGAAAATATTATGTTTTTTTAAAAAAAAAGAGGTTTTTCTGATAAAATACCATCTTTTTAGTATGAAATATCCCCGAAAAGATAACGTTTTGTTTCTTTTTCGGGGATATGTTTTGTGCGCCTGATAGGACTCGAACCTACACGACCTAAGCCACCAGATCCTAAGTCTGGCGCGTCTACCAATTCCGCCACAAGCGCATTAGGATTACCTGGGATAACCTCGGGTGACCTAGGACATCCCAGGAAACCGGGTGCAAAGGTACGAATTTTTATTCATTCCACCAAAAGTTTTCGGGCAAATTCTATCAACGTGTCTTTTCCGTCGGCAAAATCAGCATCCTTTTGGCTGACGGGATAGTCGGGCTCTATGCCAAACTCCGTTTGTTGGCGCTGGCGGTCATACATCGGACAGGCTGAGAATCGGACTGTCCAGCCGTTGGGGAGTGTGCTGGAAAATGGCAGACCTGCACCACCGCCTGTCCTGTCGCCGACAACCTTGACCTGTGGAAAGCATTTCATGTATTTGACGAACTCATTGGCGGCGCTGAACACGTGGCGGTTTGTCAGTACGACAACGGGCTTTTGCCATCTCAAATTACTGGAAGGTTCGATGTATTGCTCTTTCATCTCAGAGAAGTCATTGTGTCCTTTGCCGGTTTTGTGCTGTAGGTAGCCTACCAGCGTCTTTTCGTGACAGAACCGTGCGGCCAGTTTCTCGGCATAGGTCAGGTTGCCTCCTCCGTTGTTGCGGATGTCAAGAATTAGTCCGTTGCACAGTATCAGATGTTGGATGACTTCATCGAGGTTGCCTTCGCCAAACCCGTTCTGGAAACTGCCGCAGTAGACATAGCCGATGTTGTCGTCGAGTATGGTATATTGGATGTTGGCGGCGATACGGTAGTCGGTATCGAGATAGATACGTTGCAGGGTGTCACTGAAGTTGGCGGGATAGTCTTCGTACCAGGACCAATAGCGCCCATAGTCAAAGGCTGTCGACAGGTTCACGTGACCGTCTTTCAACTCAGCCAGCATATCCGTGAGAACCTCAAAGAGTTGTTCCCTGTTGAGATTTTCTTTCGCGCGTACATTATATTTATTATAAACAGCATTCCAGTCTAATCCGTATTCGTGTTGCTTGTAGTCGAAAAAACAGTAGTGTTCGTCGACGATTTTCCAAAGGGCCTCGAAGTTGCCTTGCGGGGTGTTATCGTGTTCGTCTTCGTCGATGCACGAAGTGAATAGTGAACAGTGAATAGTGAAGAGTATTCCCCACACAATATGTTTCTTGATGGCTTTTATATTCATGGTCGGTAGCGGAGGATTTGGAATCGCTTGACAAAGCCTATCATAAAACGATGGGCATAGATATGCGATTTGAGGTTGTTCACTTGGGCCTGTTGGTAGTGGCCCAGATAACCGATGCGGAGTGTCCACGTTCGTCCGGCATTCCAGTCGATAGACAGTTGCTGTCGCAGGTTAGGGGCGCTGACAAAGGTGGTAGGTACCACATTATGGTCGTAGTTGCCCTGACTGAAAATCTCGTAGTAAGACTGTCCGTAGTTGGGACTGAACATGATGCCTACGAGTGGCAGGTCCAGTTCGTACCGCAGGGCGAAATGCTTTTCCCATAGGGTGAAGTTGTATGTGGCAATGCCTGATGGCATGAGTTGGGCGGAAAGACGGGCCTGAGCAGGATTGTTGGAGTTCACGGTGTTGTAGATGAAGCCGATATTGGCGTTGACCAGACCGCCTGCCTGTATTTTGAGTCGTTGATCCAAGAAATACCAATTATAGTACTTCCCCCAGAAGAAACTGTAATCGCCTTGCAGTTCGTTGGCTTTATCACTTCTGTCGTGGGTAGAGGAGAAGTTAATCTCTTGTTGCAGGATGGTACTCCATTGGCTGGTGGAACTTTCGCGCTCAGTCATATTGAGATACGAGAAACCGATCCCAGAGAATTTCGCCTGTGAGAGATAGGTGTCGAGGATATTCGTACTGCCGACCCCCAGCATATTGACAGAGGTCCTGATTTGCGTGGAGTCAGTGGGCTGGGCAGTAGCGGTCCTACCCATTAATAACAAGATAAAAAGGAGCCAACTAATCCTCATCATCGAATAGTCTAAGTTGTCCTGTCAGTTCATCGCGTACCTGATCCTCTGATTTTCCTGCATCGGGGTCGAGGTCCTCGTCAGAATCATCTGGATTCTCCGGTTCTTCCGGATTTTCCGGCTCTTCCGGGAAGCGGACAGGCTCCAATTCCTCAATGCTCTCAATCTGGTAGGTGCTGATGCGCTTGCCCTTGGCCTTGAACCCCTTGACAGCGATAAACTGCTCAGCATCAATTTCTTCGGAACCTCTAAAATCATCGGCTCCGCCATAAGTGATTTTAATCAGCGGGTAGACAACATCCGTCAACAGGACGAGTTTTGAGGCAGGATTCTCACCAAGGCAGTTCTGTTTTTTCTTTGAGGCATCCATCAGGAAGCGTTTCAGATAGGGATAGCCCTGATTGTCAGCGTCGAAGAGCACAGCCGTCCACACTTTGTTGGCGTTGTATTTCTCGATGCGCAGGATGTTCTCTTCGAAATGGATGTTTAGGTCGAAGGTGGTGAGATAGAAGTCGCCATTGTCCAAGATCACCAGTATCTGGTCTTCGTCGTAGAATTCTCCGAGCAGTCGTCCGTGCTCGTCGTAGTTCAGGCGGTTCACATCTGGATCATACCATACTTTTCTTCCACCGAGTGTCGAATGTCCGTGACTCTTTAATCCGATACGGTGTACGGGGTTCTTAGTCAACAGGTTACCTTTCGAGGTGCGCCCCTTGATCATCACTTCCGAGAAGTCCTGTTCGATGAAGATCTTTTTCAGTTTCGGGTTCGGGTCGAGTGTCACCTTGATGACCTCCGCCTCACCATTCGGATTGGCAGTAAAGTACATCACCTTCGAACCAGGCGTGCCTTGGGTCAGGTCATATTCCTTGTCACGGGTCATTGAGGTCACGTTGAAGCGCTTCATATAGTAAAAGCCTTTCTTGCCGTCGCGATAGACCACATTATAGATGGTGCGCGAGTCGTTCTTCTTGAACACTTGCAGATGGAGCACGTTCTTGCCCACAAACACTTTTTCAGCCACACGGATCACCTTGTATTTACCGTCCTTGTAGAAGATGATGATATCGTCGATGTCAGAACAGTTGCAGACGAATTCGTCCTTTTTCAGACCCGTGCCGATGAAGCCATCCGTGCGGTTGATGTAGAGTTTCTGATTGGCTTCTGCCACCTTCGTAGCCTCGATGGTGTCGAAATTACGGATTTCCGTCAGGCGCGGATGCTCCTTGCCATACTTGTCCTTGAGGAACTGGAACCAACTGGCTGTCACTTCCACCAGGTTGGCCAGATCACGGTCGATCTCCTCGATCTCTGCCTTGATGCGGGCCATCAGTTCGTCGGCCTTCTCCTTATTGAATTTCAGGATGCGCTGCATCTTGATCTCCAACAGTTTCAGGATGTCGTCCTTCGTCACCTCGCGGATGAGAGTGGGGTAGTAGGGTGTCAGACGGTCGTCGATATGCTCGCAGACCTTGTCGATATTGGGTGCCTGCTCAAACTGACGGTCCTTATAGATACGCTCTTCGATGAAGATTTTTTCCAACGACTGGAAGTGGAGTTGCTCCAACAGTTCGTTTTTGCGGATCTCCAATTCCTGACGGATTAGGTCCTTGGTGCGCTCCACATTATGGATGAGCACGTCGCTGATGGTCAGGAACTGCGGCTTGTCCTCCTTGATCACACAGCAGTTGGGCGAGATGTTGATCTCACAGTCGGTAAAGGCATAAAGGGCATCAAGGGTTTTGTCGCTCGACACGCCAGGCATCAGATGGATCTGGATCTCTACCTGTGCAGAGGTCAGGTCGTCCACACGCTTGGCCTTGATCTTACCCTTCTCGATGGCTTTTGTGATACTCTCGATGAGGGTACCGACGGTCTTGGAATAGGGCAGTTCACGGATGACGAGTGTCTTCTGGTCGAGTTTTTCAATCTTCGCACGCACTTTCAGCACACCGCCACGCTGTCCGTCATTGTATTTCGACACATCGATGCTACCGCCTGTCTGGAAATCCGGATAGAGGTGGAATTCCTGCCCGTGCAGGTAACTGATGGCTGCCTCGCAGATCTCACAGAAATTATGGGGCAGGATCTTTGAACTCAGTCCTACGGCAATACCTTCGGCACCTTGTGCCAACAGCAGAGGATACTTTACTGGCAGCGTGATGGGCTCCTTGTTTCGTCCGTCGTAGGAGAGTTGCCACTCAGTGGTCTTGGGGTTGAACACCGTGTCGAGGGCAAACTTTGAGAGTCTGGCTTCGATATATCGGGGCGCAGCGGCTTTGTCACCCGTGAGGATATTTCCCCAGTTGCCTTGTGTGTCGACGAGTAAGTCCTTCTGTCCGAGTTGGACGAGCGCATCACCGATAGACGCATCGCCATGAGGGTGGAACTGCATGGTGTGACCCACGATGTTCGCCACCTTGTTATATCTGCCATCGTCCATACGCTTCATGGAGTGCATGATACGTCGTTGTACGGGTTTGAACCCGTCCTCGATATTCGGTACGGCACGTTCCAGGATTACGTACGAGGCATAATCCAGAAACCAGTTCTGATACATCCCGGAGAGGTGATGCACGGCTGCAGCGTCGAAGCGGTTTACGGGCTTATAGTCGGAGTGACCTTCTGCCTCTCCGCCATTATCGTCTCCTGCAGTACCTTCCTGTTCCTGCTCTTCGAGAATTTCGTCGTCTCTTGTTTCGTCGTCCATTCTTACTATGGTCTTTAGTTTTCTAGGGTGCAAAGTTACACAAAAATAGCGAGAAAAAAGAGAAAATAAACATTTATTTTTTATTCGGCCATAGGATAATTTTTATGTTTACAGACGTGAAACTTATATCTCAGGCTTTGAAACATGTATTTCAGGGCTTGAAACATATATTTCAGGCTCTGAAACATAAAATCTAATGAATGACCGAAGAATAACTGTTTCTAAGTAGAAAACCTTTGTCAAGAAGCAAAGATGAAAAATAATAAAAAAGAGGTTGAACTTTTGGCTGTATCGTGGAAAATGATTACCTTTGCATTCGAATTCAGACAGATAACAAGAATAACAAATAGCATAGACAATAATGACAGCAAATGAGATTCGCGACTCATTCAAGAAGTTCTTTGAGTCGAAACAGCACGCTATCGTGCCCTCAGCCCCGATGGTCATCAAGGATGACCCTACACTGATGTTTACCAACGCTGGTATGAACCAGTGGAAGGATATTATATTAGGTACACGCGACCCAGAGCCGCGTCGTCGTGCCGATACCCAGAAGTGCCTCCGCGTCAGCGGTAAGCACAACGACCTGGAAGAGGTGGGTCATGATACCTATCACCACACGATGTTCGAGATGCTCGGCAACTGGTCGTTTGGAGACTATTTCAAAGAGGGTGCCATCGATATGGCGTGGGAGTATCTGGTGGATGTGCTGAAACTGGATCCGGAGAATCTTTATGTGACTGTCTTTGAGGGATCTCCCGAGGAAAACATCCCTCGCGACGATGAGGCTGCCAAGTACTGGGCCAAGCACGTGCCTGAGGATCATATCATCAACGGCAACAAGCACGACAATTTCTGGGAGATGGGCGATACGGGTCCCTGTGGCCCTTGCTCTGAGATCCATGTGGACTCTCGTACGCCAGAGCAGCGTGCTGCCAGCGGGAAGAGTGGTCGTGAACTGGTGAACCAGGACGATCCGCAGGTGATTGAGATCTGGAACCTCGTGTTTATGCAGTTCAATCGCAAGGCAGACGGTTCTCTTGAAAAACTGTCGATGAATGTGATTGATACGGGTATGGGTTTCGAGCGCCTCGTCCGTATGTTGCAGGGCAAGCACTCGAACTATGATACTGATATCTTCCAGCCGATTATCAAGGCCGAACAGCAGATAACGGGACTGAAATATTTTACTTTCGAGGAGGAAAGTGTTAATCCTATCAGCAAGGAACAGGATGATATCAATGTCGCCATGCGTGTCTGCGCTGACCATCTGAGAGCCGTTAGTTTCTCGATTGCTGACGGGCAACTCCCCTCGAATGCGAAGGCTGGCTATGTCATCCGTCGTATCTTGCGTCGTGCTGTACGTTATGCCTATACCTTCCTCGGACAGAAGGATGGTTTCCTGCATAAACTCGTGCCGACATTGGTGGCAGAGATGGGTGATGCCTTCCCAGAATTGAAGGCCCAGCAGCAACTGATCACCAAGGTGATCAAGGAAGAGGAAGAGTCGTTCCTGCGTACGCTTGATAAGGGTATCGGAATGCTCAGTGATGCAATGGATCTGTTGAAGGCTGAAGGCAAGACGGAACTCGATGGTGTGCAGGCTTTCCGCCTCTTCGATACCTATGGCTTCCCCCTTGATTTGACTGAGTTGATCTGTCGCGAGAACGGCTTTACCGTCAATGAGGAGCAGTTCGATGTGGAGATGCAGAAGCAGAAGGAGCGTGCCCGCAATGCGGCTGCCGTTGAGAACTCGGACTGGACGGAACTTGCTCAGGGCGAACAGCAGTTCGTGGGCTATGACTATACCGAATATGAGTGTCATATCCTCCGCTACCGCAAGGTGACGCAGAAGAAGAACGAGTTCTATGAGGTGGTGCTTGATTATACCCCGTTCTATGGCGAGATGGGTGGACAGGTCGGTGATTGTGGCGTGCTCGTCAACGAGGCTGAGACCATTGAGATCATTGACTCCAAGCGTGAGAACAACCAGACGGTACACATCGTGAAACAGTTGCCGAAGGATCCGACGGCCCAGTTTATGGCCTGTGTGGATACCGATAAGCGTGATGCCTCTGCTGCCAACCATACCGCTACCCACTTGCTCGACTATGCCTTGAAGCAGGTGCTTGGCGATCATGTGGAGCAGAAGGGCTCGTTTGTCTCACCTGATACCCTGCGCTTCGACTTCTCCCACTTCGAAAAGGTGAGCGATGAGCAGATTCGTGAGGTGGAGCGTATGGTGAATGATATGATCCGTCAGGATATTCCTCTCGATGAGCATCGTGATGTGCCCTTCGAAGAGGCCAAGAAACTTGGCGCCATTGCTCTCTTTGGTGAGAAGTACGGTGATAAGGTACGCGTGGTGCGTTTCGGTCCTTCATGCGAATTCTGTGGTGGTATTCATGCTTCCTCAACAGGTCGCATCGGCTTCTTCAAGATCCTTGCCGAGAGCAGTGTGGCTGCTGGTATCCGTCGTATCGAGGCCACCACAGGTCGCGACTGCGAGGAACGCCTCTATCAGATGGAGGATATATTGAAGAACATCAAGTCGTTCTTTAATAACGCCAAGGATTTGCAGGGTGTGATAAGGAAATATATCGAGGAACACGACTCGATGAAGAAGGAGATTGAAGGTTTCCAGGCTCAGGCCGTAGAGCGTGCTGCCCAGCGTTTGGTTGAGAAGGCTCGCGACGTGAATGGTGTCAAGGTCGTCGCCACAGTGCTGCCTATGGCTCCTGCTGCTGCCAAGGACCTGGCCTTCAAGGTGCGTGCTGCTGTTGATGGCTCCCTGCTTTGTGTCATTGGCTCTCACGACAATAATAAGCCTCAACTCTCTATCATGCTGAGTGATGATCTGGTCAGCGATCATGGCCTGAATGCTGGTCAGATGGTGCGCGAGGCTGCTAAACTCATCCAGGGTGGTGGTGGCGGACAGCCTCATTTCGCCCAGGCTGGCGGTAAGAGTGTTGATGGTCTTTCAGCAGCCGTTGACAAGGTCATCGAACTTTGCAAATTGTAAATCGTCAAATTGTAAATAATATGGCACTGAATCTGAACAAAAACCTCAAGTTGTATTACAACATCAGCGAAGTCGCTAAGATGTTTGGGTTGAATGAGAGTACGCTTCGTTACTGGGAGCAGGAATTTCCCTACCTGAAACCGAAGACGAGTGGTCCTGCTAAGATCCGTCAGTATCAGGAAAAGGATATTGAGCAGATTCGTGTGATTCATAATCTTGTCAAGGTGCGTGGCTTCAAACTTGCCGCTGCCAAAAAGATCCTGAGTCAGAACCGTAAGGGTGCCGACAAGAAGACTAATGTGCTTGATACTCTTATCGGCGTGCGTACTGAATTGCAGGCCTTAAAAAAGCAACTTGATTATTTGCAGTAATGATTAAATAATTTGTGAGATTTCCTTCAGGTCGGCCACCGACTTGAGGTTGTTGATGATGGTTTTGACATCTTCGCGGTCGTGGACACGCAGTTCGATGGAGCCGTCGAAGATACCCCCCTCGCAAGTGATGCTCACCGTATGGATGTTCACATTCATCTGTGCAGAGATAATCTGTGTTACCTCGTTGAGCAGTCCTACACGGTCGATGCCCCCCAGTCGGATAGTGGCATCGAAGAAAAGTTTCTTGTGCATGTCCCACTTGATATCTAAGATGCGGTTGCCGTAACTGGTCTTCAGTTTGGCAGCCACAGGACAGGCCCGTTTGTGAATCTCTATCTGGTTCTTGTTGTTGATGTAGCCAAGGGCATCATCGCCTGGGATGGGATGGCAGCAGCCCACGAACTTATATTGGTTGATGTTCTCTTCAGAGATGTAGATGGGCTTCTTCCGGTTGAACTTCTCCGGCACGATGAAGAGTTCCTGCTTGGGCAGATCTTCTTTCTTGTTGCCGATGAACGGGATGTACTTGCGCCAGCCTGACTTGCCGTCCTGTTTTTTGTTGTTGCCATGTAGTTCGTCAAGGTCTTTCTCACCCAGTAACACCGTCTTCTCACCAAGGGCAATCAGGAAGTCGTTCCGTTTGGCAATCTCATGGAACTCTGCCAGTTGGTCGATGATGGCTGGTGTCAGATCCATGTCGTTCTTTTTGAGGAACTCCTGTAGGATTTCCTCTCCGGCTTTCAGCGTCTCCCTACTGTCACGACGCAGGATGGCCTGAATTTTCGCCTTGGCTTTGGCGGTGGATACGAAATTAATCCATGACGGACTGACATGCTGTGACTTGGAGGTCAGGATCTCCACCTGATCACCACTATTCAGTTTGTGGCTCAGGGGCACCAGTTTGTGGTTCACCTTGGCACCGATACAGTGGCTACCAAGGAAGGTGTGGATGGAGAAGGCGAAGTCGAGGGCTGTGCAACCGGCAGGCATCGTCTTGATCTCACCCTTGGGGGTAAAGACAAAAATCTCACTGGCAAAGAGGTTGAGTTTGATGGTGTCGAGGAAGTCCATAGCGTCGGGCTGCGGGTCGTCAAGGATTTCCTTGATGGTACGGAGCCAGTCGTTTAGTTCGGCCTCGTCCTCGGTGTATTCCTCGTCCTCCAAACCGTCCTTGTATTTCCAGTGGGCAGCAAATCCCTGTTCTGCCACCTCGTTCATGCGGTCGGAGCGAATCTGCACCTCTATCCACTGGCCCGTCTTCGACATCAGTGTCACATGTAGCGCCTGGTAACCGTTGGCCTTCGGATGACTGAGCCAGTCGCGCAGACGGTCCGGGTGTGACTTGTAGATTTTCGAGATGGCCACATAGATACTAAAACACTCATTAATTTCCTCTTCCCTGACTTTCGGCGTGAAGATAATACGGACGGCAAGAATGTCATAGATCTCCTCGAAGGTCACATGCTTGTTCTGCATCTTACTCCATATAGAATAAGGTGTCTTCACACGCTGTTTGATCTCATAGTCAATACCCATCTGGTCGAGGGCATCCTTGATAGGTGCTTTGAACTGTTCGAACAACAATTCACGCTGTTGCTGGGTCGATTCGAGTTTCTTGGAGATGGAAGCGTATTCATCGGGGTGTTCAAAGCGGAAACTGAGGTTCTCCAGTTCCGACTTGATCTTGTAGAGACCGAAGCGGTTGGCAAGGGGTGCATAGATATAGAGGGTCTCACCGGCAATCTTGTATTGTTTGTTGGCGGGCTGCGATTCTAAGGTGCGCATATTGTGCAGACGGTCACAGATCTTGATGAGGATGACGCGGATGTCATCACTCATCGTCAGCAGCAGTTTCTTGAAGTTCTCCGCCTGGGCAGAGGCTTGTTCACCGAAAATACCACCACTGATTTTAGTCAGTCCGTCGACAATCTGTGCAATCTTCGAACCGAAGATGTTTTCGATGTCCTCAACGGTATAGTCTGTATCCTCAACGACATCATGGAGCAGGGCAGAACAGATGCTGGTAGATCCCAGGCCGACTTCCTCACAGGCGATCTGGGCCACAGCAATCGGATGCATGATATAGGGCTCGCCAGACAATCGCCTGACACCTCTGTGCGCCTGGCGTGCAAAGTTGAAGGCCTTGGTAATCAAGTCAACCTTCTTACGATGGCGGGATGCCAGATAACTGTCCAACAGTTTCTGGAAAGCCTCATTAATCACTTGCTCATCCGCCAGGTCTTGTCTGCTCTGCTCATCATCCATAATTGTTATCTCCTCCTACGTGTTGTCTTTTTCTTGGTTGTTTTTGCCTTGCTACGTGTGGCAGTCTTCTTGGCAGGAGCGCGCCGTTTGGCTACCGTTGTCCGACGGCTCTTAGTGCTCCTGACGACGCGTTTGTTGCGTGAAGCCCTTGAATTCCTGCGGGTTGCCCTTGTCTTCTTCGGTGTGTAGGTCGGTACATCATCGTTGATGGTGACCTCAATGCGCTTGTTCAGTAATTCATCGGCACGATAGGCATAGATAGAGTCTTCATGGTCGATAAACCGGCCTGTGTCAGCCAAAGGCAGTCGGATGGCGTATGGTTTGGTCAGTCCAGGTACCACGTCATGGCGGAACTCTGGGTTGAGCGAGCGTAGCATGTCAATATCGAGTCCAAGTACGCCTGCAATCTGTTGTAAGTGTACATTTCTATGAACCATAATGGTGTCTGTCTGTGCTGGTAGACGGGTGGTCATCGGACAGATATTATGCTCGCAGTAATATGTCATGATGTAGTTGGCGGCAATAAAAGCCGGCACATAGCCTCGTGTCTCGGCAGGGAGATAGGGATAGATATGCCAATAGTCTTTTTCTGCCTTTGTGATAGGTGTGTCATCTTGGGCATGTCCTGCTGCAGCACGAGCCCGACGGATAGCTTTGTTGATGTTCTCCGGGCCACAGTTATAGGCGGCAATGACTAGGTTCCAGTCACCGAAGATCCGATAGAGTGCCTTCAGATAACGGGCGGCGGCATACGATGACTTGATAGGGTCGCGGCGTTCGTCGACGAGGGAGTTGACCTCCAGACCGTATTGTTTGCCGGTGGCCAGCATAAACTGCCAGAGTCCGGTAGCACCGGCTCTCGATACAGCCTTGGGGTTCAAGGCCGACTCGATGATGGGCAGGTATTTCAGTTCCAGAGGCAATTTATAGGCTTCTAACGCCTCCTCGAAGATGGGCATATAGAAGTTGGCTGCTCCCAGCATGTAACTGACAGAGTAGCGCAGACGGCCGCTGTAGCGGTCGATGAACTTCTGTACCACATCATTATAAGCCAACTCCATCACAGAGGGTATACGGCTGAGGCGGTCAATATATTCCTCTTTGGAATAGACGGGATTGACATCTGACATCTGGCAGTCGTTGTCACCGCTGAGATACGTCTTCGACATATAGAGGTTCAACAGACTGTCCAAGTCGTAGGTCATAGCCTCAGGGAATTCAACGACCTCCTCATTTCCTTCATTGTCTGTGACGGCAAACTCGTCCTCTCCGAGCGGTACATCCACTTCATCATTTTCCAAGTCACCGTTGTCCTCTTCATCAGCATCATCGAAGTCTGTTTCCACAGGGTCTGTTTCCACGACGACCTGTGCCTGCAATGTATTGCAGGTGCCTATGAGTAACATGACGGCAAATAACCATAATAATCTTTTCTTCATATCTTCATTATTCACTTTTCACTTATCACTTTTAAAAATTTACACTGCACTGCAATCCGATGGATGAGGAGTCGAACGGGTTGTTCGATGCGTGTGTATTGATGATGGTGGGCTCCACTCTCAGACTTAGGTCCTTAGAGATATCGAATACCGATAGTTCGGCATCCACGTAGGCATCAATGACTGAGAGGGCATAGACACCACACAGAACGAAGAAACTCAGGTCACGCCATCGACGATACTTGTCTCTGCGTTTCTTGAAGATATCTTTGTAGCGATCTCTGTTATTGTCTGTAATCTGCACGTCGAAATGCAGGAATTTATTATAACTGGCAGTGTTGGGGTCATTGTCTGAAATGTCCAGAAAGGCCTGAGAGTAGTCCTTGTACTGGGAATTGTTCCAGTTCATGGCATATAGGCAGCCTAAAAAACCTCCATAGACCAATGGCAGTTTCCAGTATTTGCGGTTGTAGATCTGTCCTCCGCCCGGGATGACGAGTGCCAGCCACAAAGCCCTTTTGGGGTTAGGCTTCCACGTAGACCAGTCCTTGACCTCCTTGACAACCTTCAATGGTGGTATGACCGTCGGAAGACTGTCTGACGGAAGACTGTCTGTCGGCATCGTGTCCTGGGCAGACAGTATTTCTGTACCGGTCAACAGCATCAGGGTCAGGATAGCCAGTTTCTTAACCATTAATTCCATCAATTGCATTCATGATGCGTTCCAGTTCTTCTTCGTTGGCGAAAGGAATGCTGATCTTCCCTTTTCCTTTTGGTGAGCAGGTCATCTCGACCTTGGCTTTAAATAGGTTTGCCAGACGATCACGCAATATGACATATTCTCTTGGTAATTGTGCCTTAGGAGGAATGAACGTCTTTACGGTCTGTATATCCTTACCTTTCTTGAGCATCTGTACCATTTCTTCCACCTTGCGCACAGAGTAGCCGTTTCTCTGCACCTCCTTGAACATCTTGATCTGAGCCGAAGGACTGTCCAATGAAAGCAGAGCGCGGGCATGTCCCATGTCCATGTCACGGTTCTTTAGTGCCATTTGAATCTGTGCGGGGAGTTTTAACAGGCGCATATAGTTGGTGATGGCCGTACGGCTTTTGCCAACGCGGTCGGCTATCCCTTCCTGAGTCATGCCTAAGGTGTCGGCCATGTGCTGATAGGCGAGAGCAATCTCAATGGCGTTGAGGTCTTCACGCTGGATATTCTCCACAAGTGCCATTTCCATCACATTCTCGTCCTCGACGGTACGGATATAGGCGGGAAGACTTTTCAGTCCGGCCTGTTGCGAGGCTCTCCATCTGCGTTCTCCGGCAATGATCTGGTATTTGCCGTCCGGCATCTGGCGCAAGGTGATAGGGGTGATGATACCAATCTCACGGATACTGTTGGCCAATTCGGTCATAGCCTCTTCGTCAAATTCCCGCCGGGGCTGGTTGGGATTGGGCTCAATGAGGCTAATAGGTATCTCATTCAGGTTGGAAGTTCCCTGTGTCTGCACGTCTCCAGTGTCTATCAGAGCATCCAGGCCTCTGCCTTTTCCCGTGCCGATGTTGTCCAGGCCTCTGCCTAATACGTTACGGTCGTATTTTTTATGTACTGCCATAGCCCCTTATTTGTTTTTGTTAATGATTTCCTTGGCAAGTGCCAGATGATTCTTACTACCCGTGGAGTCTGCATCGTAGAGGATGGCGGGCAGTCCATGACTGGGTGCCTCGCTTAACTTCACATTGCGCTGGATGACGGTCTTGAACACCAGTTCCTGGAAATGGCGCTTCACCTCGTCGTATATCTGGTTGGCCAGTCGCAGACGACTGTCATACATTGTCAGCAAGAAGCCCTCAATTTCAAGGGTGGGGTTCAGTTTCTGTTTGATGATCCGGATAGTGTTCAGCAGTTTGCTGATGCCTTCCAGGGCAAAGTACTCGCACTGGACGGGGATGATGACGGAGTCGGCTGCCGTCAGCGCATTGACGGTAATCAGTCCTAATGACGGTGAACAGTCGATGAGGATATAGTCGTACTCTTCCTTGACGGGAGTCAGCAGTTCGCGGATGAGTTTCTCGCGGTTGTTCATGTTCAGCATCTCTATTTCTGCCCCGACTAAATCAATATGGCTTGGGATAATGTCCAACCCTTCTATGTCTGTTGTATAAGTGGCGTCCCGGACGTCTGTTTTATTGACAATACACTCATATAGGGAACATTCCACTTGCTGAATATCGACACCCAGACCACTGGAGGCATTGGCCTGCGGGTCGGCATCGACCACGAGCACCGTCTTTTCCAATGTGGCAAGAGAGGCAGCCAGATTAATGGTTGTCGTCGTCTTTCCTACACCTCCTTTTTGGTTTGCTAATGCAATAATCTTACCCATGTTTCTAAAACTTTATACCTTATTTAATAGGAAATTTGGCTACAAAGGTACAAAATAATTGGGAATTAGGGGGTAGGAATTAGGAATTATTTGTAACTTTGCACCCAAATAGTTGATATTTTATGGAAATTAAACGACCATTACTACTCATTTCCAACGACGACGGGTATCAGGCAAAGGGGATCAATGACTTGGTTGAGATGCTTTCTGACATCGGCGATATCATTGTCTGTGCACCGGAAGAAGCCCGTAGTGGCTATTCTTGTGCCTTTTCTGCCACGACACCGCTCCGACTGAAATGCCGTGCGAGGCGTCCGGGTGTGGAAGTATGGTCCTGTAACGGGACACCAGTCGATTGTGTGAAACTGGCCTTGGCAGAGATTGTTCCGCGTAAGCCGGATATGGTCATCGGTGGCATCAATCACGGTGATAATGGCTCTGTCAATACGCATTACAGTGGTACGATGGGCGTGACCCTTGAGGGTTGTATGAAATATATTCCATCTGTGGCATTCTCTCTCTGCGACCATCGCGATGATGCCGACTTTGAACCGCTCCGGCCGCTCATCCGCACCATCACCCAGCGTGTTCTGGCTGAGGGCTTGCCGAAAGGAGTATGTCTGAATGTGAATTTTCCGCTCCTAGGATCCCCTAGGACTTCCTATGCAGGCGTTCGCGTCTGTCGGATGGCGCATGGCACCTGGTGCAGCGAGGTGACGAAGTGCCACCATCCCCGGGGCTATGATTATTGGTGGATGGTGGGACATTATCAGAATGATGAGCCAGAGGCGGAGGATACCGATAACTGGGCTCTGAATCATGGCTATGTCGCCATCACACCGACGCAGATAGATGTCACGGCCTATCAGACGATGGATCAAATTAAATCCTGGAACTTATGAAGTATTATCTCATAGTTGGTGAGGCCTCGGGCGATCTGCATGCATCGCATCTGATGCAGTCATTAAAGCATGTGGACAAAGAGGCGGATTTCCGTTTCTTTGGCGGCGACCTGATGACGGCAGTGGGTGGAACGCGTGTACGTCATTACCGTGAACTCGCCTATATGGGTTTTATTCCTGTGCTATTCCATCTGTCAACGATACTGGGTAATATGCGGATGTGCAAACAGGACATCAAGGAATGGCAGCCCGACTGTGTCATCCTCGTGGACTACCCCGGCTTTAATCTGAAGATTGCCAAATATGTAAAATCACAGACATCCATACCTGTTTACTATTATATCTCGCCCAAGATATGGGCGTGGAAGGAGTATCGCATCAAGAATATCAAGCGCGATGTGGATGAACTCTTTTCCATCCTTCCCTTTGAGGTGGACTTCTTTGAGAAGAAACATCATTACCCCATCCACTATGTCGGCAATCCCACCGCCGATGAGGTGCGGGAGTATCAGTTACTGAACCCACCCTTTGAGGGGCGGGGGCTACCGGTGATTGCGCTGTTGGCTGGCAGTCGGAAACAGGAAATCAAGGATAATCTGCCGGCCATGCTGGAGGCTGTGAAGGCTTATGAAAAAGATTTCCGCATCGTGGTGGCTGGTGCACCAGGCATCGAGCCTGATTACTATCGTGCTTTTATGACTGGCAGTAACACTGAGATCGTATTCGACAGAACTTACGAACTGCTTACCATATCTCATGCCGCCCTTGTAACCAGTGGGACGGCGACGTTGGAGACAGCCCTTTTCAAGGTGCCCCAGGTGGTGTGCTACGAGACACCGCTGCCTACGTTTATCGGCTGGGCCAGAAAATATGTATTGAAAGTGAAATACATCTCTCTGGTTAATCTCATCGCCAATAGGAAGGTGGTGCCAGAACTGGTGGCCGATACCTTCTCCGTAGACAATATCAAATCGGAACTCCAGAGGATCCTCGACGGTCCCGATCGTCAGACGATGCTTGAAGGCTATGCTGAGGTGAGAAGGCGGCTGGGCGACATGAAGGCTTCTGATAATGCGGCACGAATAATTTATCAACTAATTAATAATCAACATGAATAAGTTCTTTAAACTTTTGGGCTTTGACCCAGCCAAACATTCTGTAAAAGTGGAGATGATGGCTGGTCTGACCACCTTCCTTACCATATCATACATCCTGGCTGTGAACCCACAGATTCTCGGAGATACCGGAATGGACAAGGGGGCTTTATTCTCCGCCACCGTCGTGTCGGCGGCTTTAGCCACACTAGTGATGGCTTTCTATGCCAAGTTGCCTTTTGCCCTGGCCTCTGGTATGGGACTGAATGCTTTTTTTGCCTATACGCTTGTGCTTACTTTGGGCTATACCTGGCAGGAAGCCTTGGCTGCCGTATTCTTCGAGGGAATCCTGTTTATAATCCTCACCATTTTTAGGGTGCGCGAAGCCATTGTTAATGCCATCCCTCTCAATCTTCGCAACTCCATTACCGTCGGAATAGGTCTTTTTATTGCCTATATAGGATTGAAGAACGGCGGTCTGATTGTGGCCAGTAAGGATATGCTGACGATGCAGGGGCCTTGGACTGTCTCTTCTGTGCTGGCACTTGCGGGTATTGTCTTAGGAGCCGTCCTGATGGCGGCAAAGGTCAAAGGAGCCTTGTTTTTTTCCATTATCATTATAACGGTTGTGGGTATCCCTTTCGGTATGACACCACTGCCGGATGACTTCTCTTTGATGAGTATGCCTCACTCAATGGCACCTATTGCCCTCCAGTTGGATTTCTCGGCATTCTTGTCTTTCGATATTAACTATTATATAGCCTTGTTCGCCTTGCTCTTCATGGATTTGTTTGATACATTAGGCACTCTGATTGGTACTTCTACCAGCGCAGGGATGGTCGATTCCAAGACGGGACGTATCCATGGTCTGAACCGTGCCTTGATGGCTGATGCCATCGGAACCACTTTTGGCGCACTTTGTGGAACCAATACGGTGACGACCTATGTGGAGAGTACGACTGGCGTGATAGAAGGTGGTCGTACTGGACTGACTGCCTTCACGGTGGCCCTGTTGTTCTTAGTATCCCTCTTCTTCTCACCGCTTTTCTTGGTCATTCCTCCTGCTGCCACTACCAGTGCGATGGTATTGGTAGGTGTACTGATGATGAAGTCCATCACAAAGATTGACTTTTCTGATTTCACAGAAGCCGTGCCTTGTTTCATGATGATTCTCACCATGCCCTTTACAGGCAGTATTTCCGACGGTATCGTGTTGGGCATGCTCTCCTATGTGATGGTGAAGGTCTGTACAGGCCGCTATCAGGAAATATCCGTTGTGATGTATGTCCTGTCCGCCTTCTTCATGCTGAAATATGTCGCAGAATTTTTTAATTAACTAAAGATAATATGAAAAAGTTTCTAACAACCGCGCTGATGGCTGTATCAGCCTTCACCGCACAGGCGCAAAACATCCAGTTGCATTATGACTTTGGTCGTAACATCTATCCCGACGAGGAGGACGGACGCCAGAAAGTGACCGTTACCCTCGAGCAGTTCAAGGCCGACAATTGGGGCTCATGGTACTATTTCGTCGATATCGACCTGAGTCGTAAGGAGACCCGCGGGGCCTATACGGAGATCTCCCGTGAGTTCAACCTCGGTAAGCAGTCGCCCTTTGCCGCCCATGTCGAGTACGACGGTGGATTGGGTTCCCGCTCCGGCAGTTATCAGCAGGCCGCCCTCATCGGTGCCGCCTATAACGGACATACGAGTGACTTCTCCACCACCTGGTCGGTGCAGTTGCTCTACAAGCGTTTCTTTAAGAGTTCAAACTTTAACCGTGCCTTTAACAGCGCCCAACTGACAGGCGTGTGGGGCACCACGTTTGCCAACAAGAAATGCACCTTCTCCGGTTTCATCGATTTCTGGCGCGAAGAGAAGGCCGACGGGCATGGCAAACTGGTTATCCTCTCCGAGCCGCAGTTCTGGTTCAATGCCACGGAGCATTTCAGCGTCGGCAGTGAGGTGGAAATCAGCAATAACTTTATCTATAATACCTATAACGACAAAACGTTCTTCGTGAATCCGACGCTCGCCGTGAAATGGAATTTTTAATTCAACCAATATATTAATTAATTATTAAAAATTATGGCTTTTACAGAAACAAAGACAACAGGTTACGGAACGCGCGTTGGACGCTCGTTCAAGAGTATTGGATCTGGGTTCATTATCTTCTGTCTCGCTACGGCACTTCTCTGGTGGAATGAGGGGCGTGCCGTGAAGACGGAGAAGATGCTCGACGAGGCAGGAAATGCTTACGTGGAGATGGAGAACCCCAACAAGAAGGATGCCTCACTTGAAGGCGAACTTATCTGCGGTACGGCGATGGCTACTACTGAGGACTCCCTCTCTGATGCTCAATTCGGCATTGGTGCCAAGGCCATTGCTCTCCGTCGCACGGTAGAGTACTACCAGTGGGTGGAGCATGCTGAGAGCAAGAGCGAAGACAAACTCGGTGGTAAGCAGGTAACGACTACTACCTATACTTACAGTAAACAGTGGGTGTCGAGTCCTGTGCAGTCGAGTCAGTTCAAGGATCCTGCCTATCAGAACAAGAACATGGTACTGACCACCATCGATGAGGCTGAACAGTATGCCGAGAACGTCTCCTTCGGTGCCTACAAACTGAGTGAGAGTCTTATCCATAGTATCTCCTCACGTGAGGGACTCGACCTCGCTATCAGCGAGGACTTGCTGGCGCAATTCGACAAGAGTACTCAGGCCGCCTATGAACGTTTCTATGGTGTGCAGAAGAGCGTTCAACAGCAGCCCACCCAGCAACCGATCCCCCAGCCGGCTATTCCCGACTCTATCAGGGCGCTGCTCTCCGATTCTGCCAAGGCTGTGCTCGACTCCTTGCAGGCTGTCAACGACTCTATCGTCAAGTCGATGGCCAATGCTGAGAATAAGAAGGACTTGCAGTACGTTCACCAGGCCAGCAACGTGCTTTACTTTGGACGCGTGCCAGGTTCACCTGAGGTGGGTGATGTACGTGTAACTTTCGAGATTATCGTTCCTGCTAAGGTGACGGTGATGGCTGTGGTCGATGGCGACACTTTCAAGCCCTATAAGGCCAAGAATGGCAAGCACTTCCAGACCCTCGTGATGGGTAAGAAGAGCGGTGATGAGATCATCGATGCGGAGAAGGAAGCCAACAACATGATCCTCTGGGCCCTCCGTATCCTCGGTGTGATGCTCGTCATTGCCAGTCTGAAGGGTATTTTCGGTTTCTTGGAGACCATTCTCAAAGTGGTGCCATTCATTGCCAATATCTTCGGATGGGGCGTGGGTGTCGTCTGCACTGTGATAGGTGTGGTATGGTCACTGATTGTCATTGCTCTGGCATGGCTCTTCTACCGTCCACTGCTCGGTATCGGTCTGTTGGTACTGGCTGGCTTCCTGGTTTGGGTATTCGCTTTCAAGGGTAAGGACAAACTGAAGGAACTTGCGTCTAAGCGTAGTCAACCGCAGCCCGCATCTTAAATAATTAATAAAGGCTCCCAAGTGGGAGCCTTTATTTTAATTATTTGATAAATATCTTTTTACGGTTGTAGATGTAGAGTCCCTGTTTCGTAGGCTCTTCTATCTGCTGTCCGTTCAGGTTATACCATCTGTCGTTGCCGACATGGTTATTGTCAGTGATACTGATTTCCTGAATACCTGTTACGACGGGATCCTCCTTAATGACACCGCCAGAGGCTTCCGATGGTGGATTGGCTTCTTGGGCATTGGTGACATTTACGGTGATGGATATCACCTTGCCATGGTGCGTATCACGCTTTCCGATGGGTGTAATGCCACGGGCTCCAGTTGATCCAACTTTCTCCACGAGATAGAGGTAACAGTAGGTAGGCACGTCCACGTCAAAGGGTACTTCTGCCTTAACACGACCTGTCTCGCCTTCACGGAGCGTGAAGAGGGTACCCGTACCGATTCTCAGGTGGAACTCATAGCCTTCATCTACAATCTGGTCAATTTCAATCTTTCCTTCTCCTGCGGGCACCATGAAGGTGAGACCGTCGTAGTCTTCAGCGTAACTACTGCCACCAGGCACGAGTTCATCGTTGTCAACCTGTTCGGCCACAATAGCAGCCTTTTCATCAGTCATTACGCTTAAGATAGCGATACCAGAGACATCACCTGCTTCATCGTCAAAGCAGTCACCGTTGTCAGGGTTCTCAGGATCAGGCTTCAGGGTAATCAGGATTTTGCCCGTACTGAAGTTCTCCAAGTTTGCCTGTTCTTCCTTTTTAATGTCCTCTTTTCCCATGATAGGCGTAGTTACTTGTCCGATGGTTACGACACAGGCAACCTCATGGCCGATCACACTTCCGTCGTCATCTTTCACCTCCTTCATCATCTTTCCGCCTTCATAGTAGGCTCCATCGGGCTCGATGACGATCAATTCATATTCGTAGTTGATTTCAGAGAAGCCTGAAATCGCACTGCTTTCGTCATCCTTATTATCTATGGTGATTGTGCCAGGGAAGTTACCGTTACAGGTGAACGTCAGTTTACCCGTGTTGCTGGTATTGCCTTTGTTGTCGAAGAAGATACACTTGATCTTGCTGATATCCATGAGATAGACTTTCAACTCTGGAAGGCTGCTCTGGATGACGGTTGTCTCCGTCTGGTCACCGTTGATGATGAGCGTATGTAATTTCGGGTTGTAAATATAGAGCGGTGCCTCTTCGTTGTTGGCTTGGTCCAGAATGTCCTCCTTGTTTCCATCTGTCACCTGCGTGTCACCAATCCACAGGTCATAGCCTTCATAGTAGATGGTGAAAGTGACAGATTTCGAGCCCTTATATACACCCTTACCCGTGACGGTAACCGTTGGCTGAGGGTCGTTGGCAGTAGCCGGAACGTCGGTGTTGTTGTCATAGTCCACGGTATAGTCCTTATCTGCCGTGAGTGCTGCTCCTGCCAGCGTTACAGTGACCTCAGGCTCAATGGCACCGCCCGTGTAGGGGTAACTCTCCTGTGTCAGCGTCACCGTAGCGTCGGCAATGTTGATTCTGCTCAGGAAGTTGGCTGTGACTTCATAACTGTAATTCTCATCCGATGCGTCGAACGTGTATGTCGTCACACCACTGGGGTCTGCCGAAGCGTCTGTGGCCGTAATCTCCACAGGGGCACTGATATCGGGCGTAGTACGTGTACGGCCTTGGGCCTTATTGCCCAGAACGGTCTTGATGACAGTAATCTGGTCTTTGGTAATGTAGTTACCGTCGGCAGGGTTCACTGTCAGTGTGGCGGTTGTGCCGCTGATGGTTCCTAGCACCGTTCCTGCAGCCGCAGTACTTGCTTCGCCGTCGAGTTGATAGACGTAGGTGAACTTGTCACCGCTATCCTGTGCCCATGCGCTGGTTGACAGCAGCAGGGCTACAATGGTTAAGATGTGTTTAAAAAATTGTTTCATATCTCGTGTACCTTATTTTTTATTAATAACAACTGTCTTTCCGTTTCTGATGTAGAGTCCCTTCTTCGTGGGTGCCTCGATGCGGCGACCCTGCAGGTCGTACCACCGCTCGTCTCCGTTCTCGTCCTGCATCACGTTGTCGATGCCTGTATTGTCACCATGACTGATGGTGAGCCTGCGGGCACCCGCAGCCGTGTCCGAAAGGAGGAGGTAGCAGCGGTTGGCTGGGATCGTACCGCTGGTGGTCTTCACAAACTCTCCCTGATAGAGCACGTAGACGCTACCGCCTTCGATGCTGCTGACATCCGTATCTACCGTTGTACCATGCAGGAGATTACCTGTTGCCTCGGCAGCACTCTCCGTACTGGTACCCTTCTCCACCAGGACGGCCACACCCTTCGGGATGTTACTGATGCGCTTGGTGGTCACTGTGGTACCGCTGACACCTGTGATGACATAGGCTACAAGGCCTTCAGGTAGCGTCAGGTCTTCCGTCTCACTGTAGTAGGTGCCGTAGGTCTGGTCTTCAGCGATTCCCATATCTGCCGCTGTCACCGTGCGGTTGACGATAGTGAAGGTCGCTGTGGCGCTGCCCTTGTAGTTGTTGGCAACATCAGTCTTGGCTGTTACCGTAACGGTATAGGTGCCGACTGCCGTTTGAGTATTTCCTGTAATGTCAAAGTAACTATTGAGACCACCGCCTGCTATTTGCATAGAGCCAGACGTGATTTTCGATACGGTCACACTTTGCTCTACACCTTGACCATTATCACCTGGTATGAATGTCAGTTCCGTATTGCTCAGCGTTACGGTCGCATCTGTGATATCAAGTTGATCGATGGTAAAGTCAACCTCTTTTGAGCCTCCGTAGGCAGAGCCGTCTTTTGCCGTGATGACGATTGTGTAAGTGGCTGCATCAATCATAGATTCAACAGCAGCATCGCCTTTTTTGTAACTTACTGTATAGTCAGTGTCTAACGTCAAGGCTGTCCCGCCTCCTGCTGGAGTAACTGTCAGCGCAGGCGTATATGCCGAACCATTATAGGTCTGGTTTTCATTGCCGGTAACCGTACAAGTGGCAATATCAATCAATTCAGTGTAAGCCACAGAGACGGTGTCGCTAAATACAATATCTCCACCGCCTTCGGGAATATACCCTACCCTTGCCGACAAGGTCCCTTCCCGGAATACAACACCATCATCCGTGTAATTTATCCATGTTGCATCATTATTGCCTGTGATATCATCCCACGTATAACTGATGGTCGTGTTTGCAATGTCTTCCTTTGTAATCGTAATGGGGTCGTGGGTACTCAGATAACTACCTGCTGCCAAACCGATGGTCGGGGCCAGAGGTGCAGCATTTACGTAGAACTCGTATGTGTCAGCCTCATAATTGCTGTTACCTGCGAAAGCGACCACAATCCTTGTATTTCCACATCCGACAGCAGAAATAACGCCATCCTCCGCAGAAACGATGGTTTCATCATCAGGTGTCCAAGTCAACGACCCTGCGATTTCCGCAGGACAAATCACCTGATAGGTTTCATTGATGTTGAGTGAATTGCCTTTCGTTATTCTGACCTCTGCCACAAAGTCATCTCCATCCTTCACCCAAAGATAGTCTTCACCTTTCTGAACTGAGACAGCGTAGGACACTGTAGCAGAAGAGTAGGTGTCGTCGCCAGCGAAAGTGGCTGTAATCTCAACATCTGTCGATGAAGGAGCCACAGGCGTAACAACACCTGTCGTTGCGTCTACTATGGCAACTGCTTCATTAGAACTGCTCCAGGTCACAGTAGGAGTCGTTGTCAGAACCTCGCTCTGGACCTCCTGAGAGAAGGTCTCACCCATTCTCACTCTTTGCCAAATATTTTTGACTTTGAGTTTCGGATCCTGCTTGAGTGTATAGTTTGCCGTTACGGTTTCACTACGATAAACTTCTTCTTCATCCGTCACTTCCACCCAGGCATTTACTGTCGTATTCTCATTAAGTGCAAACGGTTCTGTATAGGTCGTGGCAGCAACAGTCAGGTCATTGCCAAGAACATACTTAATCGTCGCATTTTCAAGTGCCTCAGGAACGGTCATAGTCACCTGCTGGCCGATGTTAAATGGACCGTCGTCAGGATCAGGGCTTATGGTAGGTGCGGGAGGATTGATCGTAAATGTTGCCGTCCTCGTGTTCGTTGTCGTGAAGTTCTTGCCCTTCGATGTCAGTGTCACGGTAGCAGTACCGGCATTTGTGTTATTGCTGTAACTGATTTCATACTCATCTGTAGAAAGAGCCTCATCATTAAATGTCACTGTTACAGCGGGCTTAATCTCATTACCAGTGAACAACTGGTCGTCAATTGTGCCTATCGTGACATTGGCGAAGTCGGCTTTTGTAATTGTGAAGTCATTAACAATCTCACCGCCGTAGTTGCCTGTACCGGTGATGATAATCTGATAGTTACCGGCTTCAGTCATCGAGGTGACATCAGTATACGTACCTTTTGTGACTTCTTTCTGGTAACTGACGGTGTAGTCAGTCTCTGCTTCCAGTACCGTCTCTGCTTGTTCTGCGGGTTTCACAGTGATCGTCGGTGTGATGGCCTCCCCACTATAGGTAACTTCTTCATCAAGTGCGACATAATAGTCGCTGATGTCCGTCTTTACCGTATAGGCCACCGAAGTGACATCACTGGATACGGTAGTTCCTTCTGCCGTATGTTCTTCCCATGCCGTCAGCGTACCCGTCTGGAGAGATATTCCTCCTGCCGGATAGTCAGCAGCAGTACCTTCATCCCATCTGTATTTAATGGTCGTATTTGCTAATCCTGATCCCGTAACTTCAATCGGATCTTCAGTATTCAGATACGTACCTGCAGCAAGACTGATGGTTGGGACAGGTGGTACGACCTCAAAGTCCATCGTGAAATAATTATTCAGTACGAGGGTCTTGCCTAAGGTAGTAGTCATGGCTACGGCACCTCCAGTGGTGCCAAGAACTGTTGACGACACTTTTCCCGTTTCGGTATTATAGGTGACATTTGCCTCAATGCCCAAAATACTGATACCGTCGCTTTCCTCAATGGCCGGAGCCAGAACAAGGTCAACGGGATCAGCACCATATACCAGTCGCATCGTCTCTTCGGCAGGGCCGAATTTCTTGGCTTTGTTGGCTGCGCTGGTCTCACCGTTCAGTTTCGTGTAGGCCTCTATGGTGCAAGGTTCCAGATTATCAACATGAATCTTTTGCGATGCGTCTATATTGTAACTGGTATTGTCCAACGTAAGTTTGTGTTCTACGCCACTGCCTTCTATCGAGGAATCCGCGTATGTAATCTTATAGAAATACTCTGCGCCGACGATGGCTCCGTTGCTGGTGCCATATAACAGACCGTTTGTTAATTGGAAAGAGTATTCGTTTTCATCTGGGTTCACTACATAAAAATCTGGTGAAGCCAAGTCAAGTGTAGAGATAGTCCTAGACCCGCTACGTACCCTATAGGCAAGGCCGCCGGCGAAATTCACCGCACTGAAACCGTTGCAGAGTCCCTTGGAGTCACCATCAGAGTATTCAGTGGTGATGCTCATCGTTGCGTCTGTTCCGCTTTGCGTGATGGTCAGTGTGCCGGAACTGCCAATGTTCTTGAAGACATAATTAGAATAGTCTCCATTAAAACTAACGCTATTATTTCCTGTCAACTGGACAATCAAATCACCATTGCAGACAATCATGGGTTCTGGATGAACATCGGTTGTGGAGAGGGATAGCATTCCATCTTGTGCTGATGCTCCATCCAAAGTCAATGTATGTGTATCTGCATTATAGGTCACATGGTCTAAGCCCTCAAAAGTACCGTCATTCTCCACCTGTATTCCATTAACCCATATAGAATTGGCTATAGTTGGCTCTGTGGTAGAGATCATCAAATTTGTGATCGTGATATCGTTACTGGCTGGAGTAATGAATTTAGTACCGTTGTAATAGGCTCCTTCAACAGGATTTCCTTCCGAATTATTTGCCTCCGTCAGATACAGGCCCTCACCCAATGTGACGGATTTGAAGTCGCCTACCGGGCCGCCTTCGCCTTCTCCCGTTATATTAAATGAGGGTGTGGTGGCCCCGCTTGCCTGTTTGATGAGCAGTGCGCTGTTCGCATGTCCCAGAATAGCGTCCCGCACAAAATTGCTTCCACTGATTTCGATATTGAAATCTTGGGTATTGTTCTCGGCAATAGAAAGCCGCTCAATTGTAGCGCCATTTAATGTCAGCGTATTGGTTGACGGAGTGAACGATGCCGACCCTGAAACTATTAATTCATTAAGTTCGGTATTGTAGTTCTCTGCCGTAATATCTTCACCACCAATTGAAAAGTATTTCGTGGCTTCTATTGTGGAAGTATAGTTTTCCTCATCGTAGTCGTAATATGCTTCTGCCGCATATAACAAATCATCCTTGTATACTGCCTCTATATCTCTGAAGAAGGATTCTTCAGAAGAGGCGGTGATTGTCAAGTTACCGAAGACTGATGTATTCGTGTCAAAGGTGACCTTAGCACCTGATGCCGTGCCTTTAAAGACATTGTCATGGCTACCTTGACAGATGATGGCATTATTGCCCACCAGATATACCGTGAGATTGGCTAAACTACTTTCTATGGCGTTCTTCCCTGTGGTGTTAGTACCCGCCATATTAATAGTAGTCGTTTCAAGTGTCAGTGTATGTGTATCTGCATCATAGGTCACATTGCCATCAATGTCCGAACTTATGATATTATCGGCGTTGGCATTCGTCACGGCCACACCACCAACGGTCACGCCATAATCCACAAGATCGTCAAGGGTCACATTGAGCACTGCATTTACGGCAGGCATCTCAAATGCGTATTCATAACCGCCACTTTCTGTTATATTGTCAAGATCCTCATTTTGCTCTGTGCCTCCGTTCGGCGTATAGACCAAAGAAACAGAAGAGGGGTATTCGCCATCTTCAGGATACAAGGAAATATTGACCATACTCCCTGCTGCTAATGCATATGTGCCTTCTGTTGTATCACTTAATGGAGCGTAATATTCAAATTCACTGTTAATATTATTACTGATTGTCAGCGTCTTTGTGTTAGAGAGTATGGCACCGTTGTTCGTCGTGATGTCATTTCTATTCCCAAAGCCTCGCTGCACGTAGCCTTCCTTTAAGGAGCCGTTTTGGTAGTCAACATTAACAGTATACTCGTAGGTGTTGTCGGTAAATGCAGAAGTCTGGCCATCAGCGCCTATTTCACCTGCTATTGCGCCACAATATCGGTTGGTCGCCTCACCTACGGATATCACGGCAGAGCCTTTTACTGTGTTACCACTGATGGTGGGAGATACGTTTAATCCTAAGAAGCCTATAATGCCACCGGCATAAATTCTTGTTCCCTGACTGTGCAGACTCTCAATCGTTAATGAACCATTGACTTTACAAGATTCAATGGAAACGGTTGTGGTACTTTGTCCTTCTCCCAAGATACATCCTGCAATACCTCCTGTATAGGAGAAACAATTCCCCTCACCCGTGAAATTTGAATTGCCTAAGATGAAGCCTCCTGTTACTGTACAGTTACTGATGGTTCCTTTACCGACTAAACCGGCAATGCCGCCGGCATTGACACTCTGTCCATCGCCGGTTGTGACATTCGTACCCGAGACAGTACAATAGGTAATCAATCCGTCTTTAAGGTAACCTACAATGCCACCTGCGTTCTTACCTCCAGTGAAAGAACCTTGATTTACACCCAGATTTTTGACGGTACCTCCGTCAATAACGCCGAAGAGGCCATTATTCCCAGTTACGTCATTAATGTTTGTGGTCAGGCCGGAGATATTTGAGCCTTGGCCATCGAAAGTACCCTTAAAAGGATGATCGCTGGTTCCGATAGGTGTAATGGGATCGGAGAAGGTCCATGAGAAGCCTACATAACCCTCCTCATAAGGAAGTTGGAAGAACTTACCCTCAGTATCCAGCGTACCGTCATTAACGGCCATGGATAGATTTAATAAGTCCGTTGCATCCCTAATGATGTACGGATCCGTGTCTGATCCACTGCCACCGCTAAAAGTAGGTTCTTGTGCCCATGCCATATTAGGGATGAGCATCATGGCAAAGAGTGCCAAAAGAATTCGAAATCTTTCTTTCATAATGGTTATCGTTTAATTGTTATTTTTTTCGATTTTTGTTATCCATTGCATTAAAATGCAATTACGGGGGCAAAGATACGAAAAAAAAACGAAACCGCCAAGCATTTTGCCAGAAAACTATCGGAAGTTTTTGGGACGGAAGTTTTTGGAGGTGCTAAGAGGGTGTGAAAATAATACTCGTTCCCGCAGGGGGAAGAACTAAGGCTTGCAGGGGAAAAGGTTAAGGGTAACAGGGGGAAACCCTCGGGGTAATTAGAAAAGGGCGGCCGCCCTAATTATTGTGGGCGGCCGTGCTTATTATTGCGAGCGGCCGTGCTTATTATTGCGAGCGGTCGCCCGTGACCGGTCTTTGTTCCCTTAGAATGGCAGGGTCAGGATGAAGCGTGCACCAGGACCTTCGTACGTGGTGTCGAGGGTGAGGTCACCGTTCAGGCGGCGTGCAATGCTGCGGGCAGCAGTGAGACCGACACCTGCGCCGTCGAAGTAACTGTTGAGTTTCGTGAACGGCTCGAACACCTTCTCGGCATCCTCGGCGGGAATGCCGGAACCGGTATCCTCGACGATGAACTGTATCTGTGCTCCTTCGGGCTTGACGGTGAGTTTGACGCTGCCTTCCGTAGTGAACTTGGCGGCATTGTCGAGCAAGGCACCGAGAGCGCGCACGGCCTGAGCCTCGTTGGTGAGCAACATGGTGCTCTTCACATCCTCACCGGCTTCGGTGGTGAAGGTCAGGTAACTGGCAGTGCCGATGCCGGACTCTAAGACGGCCTTGTCGATGAGGTCGCCCACAGTGACGTTGTCGTCAGCCTCGATGGCTGTCTCCAAGGCCACATCGTTGGCATTGAGGATGGTGTTCAGCAGGCGCAAGGCTCTGGCGGGACTTGCCGTGAGTTGCTCCTTGGCCTCGAAGGCGGCCTGTTCGATGAGTTGCTTCTTCTGCAACTGCGAACTGCTGAGAACCTGATACTGCTCCTGCAGGTCGTGGTTCTGTTGCTGCAGCGTGTTCACAGTGTTCTGCATCTTTTGCTTGTCCTCTTCCATCTTGTCGAAGGCGAGCAGGGCCTGTTCATAGCCCTGGCCCACGCTGTCGAAGTTCTGTTCCAGCGAGCGGTAGTCGGAGAGCAGTTTCTCCTGCTCGTCGACGCGCTTCTGGTAGTCCTTCAGCAACTGCTGCTGCTCATCGGTGTGCTTGTTGGCAGCCTTCATCTGGAAATAGAGTGCTGCGCCCAGGATGAGCACAAGCACCACGAGAATGATGATTAAGATGGTCATGCCTGTTCCTCTGTTTTCTTTTCAACTGTCATGAACTTTGTAAAGCCGGTCATTGCCAGCACTTTGTAGATGTCGGGATTGACATTGGTCATCTTGAACTTACCCTTCAGTTGCATCACGGTGCGCATGGTCTTCTGGATCACACGGAGACCGGAACTGGCCATGTAGGTGAGTTCTGAGCAGTCCATTTCGAGGTCTACGCCTCCGTCCACGAGGGCGGGCTTGATGTCCTCTTCAAACTGGTTAGCGTTCATGGTGTCGATACGGGCACCTGTCTGGATGATGGTCTTACCACCTTCTTTGATAATCTTTGTCATAGTTGTATAAATGTTTAATGTTTTACCTTTTTACTTTTTTTGATTTACCTTTTTCAGATTGATTTCTTCATTGTGAGCAGGTTCTTACCTTCGAGTCGTTGGTAGGTCACTTGGTTCATAATGTTCTTGACGATGTAGATGCCCATACCGCCGATGTCGCGGTCCATCGGATTTACGTTGGGATCGGCATCTTCCTTGGCAGTAGGGTCGAACTCCTTGCCCTTGTCACTGAGCACGAAGGTGAGTTCCTTCCCGTCACTCTCGGCGACCAGTTCGATTTCGGCCGTACTTCCTTCAGGGTAGGCATAGAAGATGACATTGCTGACCATCTCTTCCATGACTAAGTTCAGGTTCATCTGGAGTTCCATATCGAGCCCCAGTTCCTCGCCAATCTCATCGACAAACTGGTTCACGCGCTCCAGTTCGCCTACTTGATTTTTGATTCGGATTTCCTTTTTCATTATTATAGCGTTTGTTGGTTATTGATTTCACTTGATGAATTTCACGCAGAGCATGGTGAGGTCATCGTTGGGCTCTGCCCCGTTGCGATGCTTTTCCACCTCCTCGCGTAGCAGTTCGATGGTCTTCTCACTGGACTCGAACGGGGTGGTTTGCAGGATCTCTAAGAGTTTCTCGTCGGTGAACTGCTCCTTCTCAATGTTCTCTGCCTCATTGAGGCCGTCGGTATAGACGAACAGCGGATGGTTGGTGATGTCGGCAATCTCCTCGCCCTCATATTCCAGTTCAGGCCAGAGGCCGATGGGGGCGTTGGGGATCATCTCGATGAACTCTGTGGTGCCGTCGCCAATCAGCACGGGTGGGTTGTGACCGGCATTACAGAAGTCGAGGTGACCTGTCGTCAGGTCGAGGAGACCGATGAACATGGTGACGAACATACCGCGCTCGTTGTCCTCGCCGGAGAGGGCATCGTTCATCTGGGTGGCTATCTTTGCAGGCATCAAACCTTGGGCGGCGAGGGTGCGGAACAGACGGGTAGCCTGTGCCATGAACAGTGAGGCGGGCACACCCTTACCAGATACGTCGCCGAGGGCGAAATAGAGTTTGTCTTCGTTGAGTACGTAGCCGTAGAGGTCGCCGCCCACTTCCTTGGCAGGAGTCATGGAGGCGTAAAGGTCGAGGTCTGGACGATCCGGGAAGGTGCTGGGCACCATCGACATCTGGATGTCGCGGGCGATACGGAGGTCACTCTCGATACGCTCCTTGGCGATGGTGGTCTCCTCAAGTTGGTCGTAGGCGGTGAGTAATTCCTGGTGGGTCTCCTCCAGTTTGCTATGCGCATCTTCCAGTTTCTCGTGGGCAATCTTGAGGCGCCTGGCACTGCGGATGCGGAAGAAGAGGAAGATGGCGAGCGAAAGCACGATGATGCTGGAGATGATGATGATGCCGAGGCGCTGCTGCTGAGCGCGCTGGCGTTCCTCCTGCATCTTGATCTCATCGACGCGGAAGAGGGTGTTCATCTCCGTCAACTGCCGTTTGGTGTCGTGTACGTTGATGGAGTCGTTAATAATGAACATCTCCTTGAACAGTTTGGCGGCTTCCTGGTAGCGTCCCAGACCCTGCATGATCTCGGCACGCTGTCGTCGTACGCTGATCAATTCTGTCTTGTCAGTAGAGTAATCCAACATGCGCATGCGACGGTCGTTCAGCATCAGAGCCTCTTCAAGGAATCCCTGTTTCTTGCAGAGTTCGGCACGGTAGAAGAGCCACCGCAGATTGAGGAAACCATCCTCGTTGGCACAGCGTTCCTTCACCTCGTTTAGCATCTGGGAGGCACGGTCATAATCCTCGAGTCCGATGGCTGCCTCTGCACAGGCCAGATAATAGTAGCCCCAACAGTTGGCTTCCTCCATGGCTTTGTCTTTCTTGCCTTTGAAATAATCCGTGAGGAAGGTGCTCCATTTGCCTGTAATCTCGTCAATCTTCTTATATTCCTTCAATATCTCCAATACATCTACATAATAGGAGAAGATGTCAGACAGTTGTATGGGCGCAGGGACGATGCCCATAAGCAAATCGATACTCTTCTGATAGGAGTCGGCGGCCTCCTCGTTGTTGTTCATATTGTTGTAGACGGTGCCCATCACATAGTAGGCCATACCCATGCCGTAGTCATCTTGGCGCTCCTTGGCATCCTCGTACATTCGCTGGGCCTCCTTCAAACCGGTATTCGTCTGACCGGCGAAATTGAAGGTGTTGACAAGGAGTGACCATGTATAGTAGTAATCCTTCCATTTCTTGATGGAAGCGAGGTATTCGAGGGTTGGGGGTGCCTGCTCATAGATGGAGTCATTGAGGTCGGCATTGTAAAACAGCGACATCTTCAGTATCCTGGCATTACATTCTTCTTCTGTATTGCCTTGTCTGTGCGTCTCGTTGATAAGGTCGTTGATACACCGTATCTGGTAGTCGGTGTCGTCGGTTTCCTGACTGAGGTTGTAAAGTTTCTGCAGGATGCCTATGCGCTCCATGCCTTTCCGGTTGGGCAACGCCTTCCTAAGGTCCTCGGCCTCATCAGCAAAGATGGAGACTGTGAACATCAAAAGAAACAGGGTCGCAAACCAGCGGTTGAAGTTCATAATTGCACGTACCATTTATATAAAGATGGTGCAAAAATACGAAAAGATTTTGATATTGCCAAGTTTTAGGGCAGAAAAATCAATAAACGGGCGATTTTTCTCCTTATTTCATAGTTCAAGGCCGTTATTTATGACTACTTGACGCATATCTTTCAGCAAGTCACTGGCGAAGATAAAGTCAGTGAGACGTTCATTGGTGGACTTCATGATCTGGCTGCTTTCGCCCTGCCATTCCTTTTCGCCCTCGTAAATGAAGATGATGTTCTCGCCGATACCCATGACAGAGTTCATGTCGTGGGTATTGATAATGGTGGTAATGTTAAATTCTTTGGTGATACCCTGTAGCAGGTCGTCGATGACGAGCGAGGTCTTGGGATCGAGGCCTGAGTTGGGTTCGTCGCAGAAGAGATATTTGGGGTTGAGGGCAATGGCACGGGCAATGGCGACGCGTTTCTGCATACCGCCGGAAATCTCACCGGGGAACTTCTCTTCAGCGCCGCCAAGATTGACGCGGTCCAGACATTCCATGGCGCGTTTGGTACGTTCGCGGAGCGTCATCGTTGAGAACATGTCGAGCGGGAACATAACGTTTTCAAGGACGGTGAGGGAGTCGAAGAGGGCGGCACTCTGGAAGATCATACCCATCTCACGGCGCATCATTACCTTCTCATGCTTGGACATCTTGACGAAGTCACGCCCGTCGTAAAGCACCTGACCGCTGGTGGGATCCAATAGTCCCACGAGGTTCTTCATCAGTACGGTCTTACCACTGCCGCTACGTCCAATGATGAGGTTCGTCTTGCCGTCCTCGAAGATGGTGCTGATATCTTTCAGCACTTCTCTGCCTTCAAATGATTTGTATAGATTTTTGACTTCAATCATGACAATAGTTGGGTTAGGAAGACATCACTGAAGAGGATCAATACGCTGGAGGTGACGACAGCATCGGTACTTGCCTTACCCACGTTGACGCTGCCGCCCTCGACGGTGTAGCCGCAGAAGGCAGGGACACTGGAGATGATGAAGGCAAAGAACTGGCTTTTGATGATACTCATCCAGAGGAACCACGGCACGAAGTCGTGCTGGAGTCCCGCTGTCAGGTCGTCGGGAGGCAGGATGTGACCGATATAGGAAGTGGCGTATGCACCTAAGATGCCAGTGGCAGAAGAGAAGATAACAAGGAACGGCATGATGGTGAGCATACCCATGATCTTGGGGAGGATCAGGTAACAGGCCGAGTTGACCCCCATGATCTCAAGAGCGTCGATCTGCTGCGTGACCCGCATCGTGCCTAACTCCGATGCGATGTTTGAGCCCACCTTACCTGCCAGGATCAGACACATGATACTGCTGGAGAACTCAAGGAGAAGTATCTCACGGGTGGTGTATCCAGACACCCAACGGGGCATCCAGGGACTCTGGATGTTGAGTTTCATCTGGATGCAGATGACGGCGCCGATGAAGAAGGAGATGATCAGGACGATACCGATGGAGTTGACGCCCAACTGCGCCATCTCCTTAACGTATTGCTTGAGGAACATCCTGAGCCGCTCCGGTCGCGAAAACGTGCGCCCCATCAGCATCAGGTAACGTCCGAATATAGCCAGATATTTGAGTATCATCATTCTTTTGCTCCTTTATTTGGGTGCAAAGGTACTAAATATTTCTTAATTATGAGTATTTCTTTCTTATTTTTTGTACCTTTGCAGCCAATTAGCAGCCGATTATGGAAGAAATGACAACGAATAATGAGCATCTGGTGCTCCGGACAGAGGGACTGGTGAAGCGTTATGGGAAGCGCACCGTGGTCAATGATGTGAGTTTCGACGTGAAACAGGGTGAGATCGTGGGACTGCTGGGCCCGAACGGTGCCGGCAAGACCACTTCTTTCTATATGACCACCGGACTGGTCGTCCCCAATGGCGGTCATATCTATCTTGGTGATGAGGAGGTGACATCCTATCCGGTCTACAAGCGTGCCCGTGCCGGTATCGGTTATCTGGCACAGGAAGCATCCGTATTCCGTAAGATGAGTGTGGAGGATAATATCCTGTCGGTGCTGGAGATGACCGGGAAGCCGCGCGACTATCAGTTGGAGAAGTTGGAGAGCCTGATCGGTGAGTTCCGCTTGGACAAGGTGCGGAAGAACAAGGGTGATCAACTCTCCGGTGGTGAGCGCCGTCGAACGGAGATTGCCCGTTGTCTGGCCATTGAGCCGAAGTTCATCATGCTGGATGAGCCGTTTGCCGGTGTGGATCCTATTGCTGTGGAGGATATCCAGCAGATTGTCTGGCATCTGAAGTACCGTAACATCGGTATCCTGATTACCGACCATAACGTGGACGAGACATTGGCTATTACCGACCGTGCCTATTTGCTCTTCGAGGGGCGCATCCTGTTTCAGGGGACACCGGAGGAACTGGCTGCCAACAAGGTGGTGCGAGAGAAATATCTCACAGAATCCTTCGAACTCCGTAAGAAAGCCTTTCAGAGTTAAAATATCTAAATTGTGCTTTTTTTCGGCTGATAATGCGTAATTTTGCACCTCCAAATTGAGATATATAATAAATAAGGTATAGAAAAAGATGAAAATTTCATTTGATTGCGCCGATAAGATCAATGGTCTATTGACGATGACCATTGAACCGGCAGACTACCAGGAGAAGGTAGAGAAGACACTGAAAGACTATCGTAAGAAAGCACAGGTTCCCGGTTTCCGTCCGGGTAATGTCCCTATGGGACTGATCAAGAAGCAGTATGGTACCGCCGTGAAGGCGGATGAGGTCAATAAACTGCTGGGTGAGAAACTCTATGAGTATGTGCGTGAGAACAAGATCCAGATGCTGGGCGATCCCCTGCCCAATACGGAAAAACAACAGCCGCAGGACTTTGAGAAGGAAGGCGACCTGACTTTTGTGTTTGACATCGCTGTGGCTCCGGCATTTGAGGCCAAACTGAGCGGACGGGACAAGATTGCCTATTATTCCATCACCGTGGATGACAAAATGATTGACCAACAGGTGCAGATGTATGCCTCACAGGCTGGTGAGTTCACGAAAGCCGAAGTGTTCAGCGGCAACGATACGTTGACAGGCGATCTGCGGGAGTTGGACAAGAAAGGCAACACCCTTGAGGGCGGTATCACGACTGAGGGCGGTATAATTATGCCGGCCTATATCAAAGAAGACAAGCAGAAGAAACTCTTCGACGGTTGCAAGCCCGGTGACATCATCACCTTTAACCCTAAGAAGGCCTATCCCGACAACGATGCTGAGGTGGCAGCCTTATTGAAGGTGGATAAGGAGCAGGTGAAGGATCTGAAGTCGGACTTCAGTTTCCAGATTACCGAGATCCGTCATTTCCAGCCCGCAGAGGTGAACCAGGCCCTGTTCGACAGGGTGTTCGGAGAAGGAACGGTCAAGGGCGAGAAGGCGTTTCGTGAGAAGATTGCCGAACAGTTGAAGGCTCAGTTTGTAGGCAGCAGCGACTATAAGTTTATGCTGGATGTCCGTGAGCACTTAGAGAAGAAAGTCGGTAAACTGGAGTTCCCAGAGGCTTTGTTGAAGCGAATCATGTTGAATAACAACAAGGACAAGGAGGCAGACTTCGTGGAGAAGAACTTTGACGCTAGTATTCAGGAACTGAAATGGCACCTGATTAAAGAGCAGATTGTGGCAGCCCAGAAGATTGAGGTGAAGGACGAGGATTTGATGGCGGTTGCCAAGAATGTCATCCGTGCCCAGTTTGCCCAGTATGGTATGAACAATATTCCTGAGGACGTGGTGGAGAACTATGCCTCCGAGCAGTTGAAGAAGCGTGAGAACATTGATAACTTCGTGGACCGCGCTGTCGATATGAAGTTGACAGAAGTGCTTAAAACTGTCGTCAAACTGGAGGAAAAATCAGTCACTTTTGAGGAGTTTAACAAGTTAATGGAGACAAAATAAGTTTTTTTACGAAAAAATAACTCCATTTTTTGAAGGGTTATCGACTTTTTTATTTATCTTTGTGTCCCAAAATGCAAGATAAAAGGTCGATGACCCTTTATTGTATAAGTGAAAAGTGAATAGTGAAAAGTGAATTGTGATATGAAGAATGATTTTAGGAAATATGCCGTAGGGCATTTAGGAATGGACGGTTTGACGCTTGATGACGTGATGAAGGCCCAGGCTCAGTATCTGAATCCGTATATCCTGGAGGAACGTCAGTTGAACGTGACCCAGATGGATGTCTTTTCCAGGCTGATGATGGATCGTATCATCTTCCTTGGCACACAGATAGACGACTATACCGCCAATACGTTGCAGGCACAGTTGCTCTATCTCGACTCTGTGGATTCGGGTAAGGATATCTCCATCTATATCAACAGCCCTGGTGGAAGTGTGACGGCTGGACTCGGTATCTATGACACCATGCAGTTCATCTCCAGCGATGTCGCAACCATTTGCACGGGCATGGCAGCCTCGATGGGGGCCGTTTTGCTGGTGGCAGGTACAGAAGGTAAGCGTTCTGCGCTGCCCCATAGTCGGGTGATGATCCACCAGCCGCTCGGTGGGGTACAGGGTCAGGCATCAGACATCGAGATTGAAGCCAAGGAGATCTTGAAGTTCAAGAAGGAACTCTACACGATCATCTCCGACCACTCCCATACGCCCTACGAGAAAGTCTATGCAGACTCTGATCGTAACTATTGGATGACGGCTGAGGAAGCCAGGGAATATGGCATGATAGACAATGTACTGACGAGGAAAGGATAAGAATGGTGAAGAAAGGTGTATGTAGTTTCTGCGGAAGGACGGAAAGAGAAGTTCGGCTGCTGATAACAGGACTCAACGGGTATATCTGTGAGGACTGTGCCCAGCAGGCTTACCAGATAGTCCAGCAGCAGGACTGGATGCAGGAGAATGGATCTCATGCGGCTCACGGGTCTCATCGGTTTAATGGGAACACGAAGATTCCAAAGCCTCAGGAGATTAAATCCTATCTTGACCAGTATGTGATCGGGCAGGATGAGGCCAAGCGTTATCTGTCTGTGGCTGTCTATAATCATTACAAGAGACTCCAGCAGCCCTCGAGTGCTGATGAGGTGGAGATCGAAAAGAGTAATATAATCATGGTGGGCTCGACGGGAACGGGGAAGACGCTCCTTGCCAGAACCATTGCCAGGCTCCTTGATGTGCCTTTTACAATTGTCGATGCCACGGTTTTTACAGAAGCCGGCTACGTGGGCGAGGATGTGGAGAGTATCCTGACCCGTCTGTTGCAGGTGGCCGACTATGATGTGAACGCTGCCCAGCGTGGTATTGTGTTTATCGACGAAATAGACAAGATTGCCCGTAAGATGGACAACCCTTCGATTACCCGTGATGTCAGTGGTGAGGGTGTCCAGCAAGGACTGCTGAAACTGTTGGAGGGTACAAGTGTCAATGTGCCGCCTAAGGGTGGAAGGAAGCACCCTGACCAGGAATACATCCAGTTGGACACGCGGAACATCCTGTTTATCTGCGGTGGTGCCTTTGACGGTATTGAGCGTAAGATAGCACAACGGATGAACACCCATGTGGTGGGGTATAACTCAGTACAGAATGTCGCTAAAATTGACAAAGCAAACCTGATGCAATATATTGTGCCGCAGGATTTGAAGTCGTTTGGACTCATCCCTGAGATTATCGGGCGATTGCCAGTCCTGACCTATCTGAATCCGCTTGACCGCGAGGCTCTGGAAAAAATCCTCGTGGAGCCGAAGAATTCCATTATCCGTCAGTATGTAAAACTCTTCGAGATGGATGGTATCGCACTCACTTTTGCTCCAGAAGCATTGAAAGTCATTGTTGATAAGGCTGTAGAATATAAACTCGGGGCCCGCGGACTCCGTTCCATTGTGGAGAGCGTGATGATGGATACGATGTTTGATGCTCCGTCGAAAAAGATAAAGAAATTTGAAGTAACGGCAGACTTCGTCAGGAAACAATTGGAGAAGTCGCATTTGCAGAAATTAGCCTCATAAGAACAATAAAGCCTATATGATATGCCTCAGAAGATAAATCTAACATTTGCTTTGAAAAAATACTTTGGATTTGACAAATTCAAAGGTGATCAGGAACGTATCATCCAGAACGTATTGGATGGGAAAGATACCTTCGTGCTGATGCCGACGGGGGGAGGAAAATCCCTTTGTTACCAGTTGCCGTCATTGCTGATGGAGGGTACTGCTATCGTCATTTCGCCTCTGATAGCTCTGATGAAGAACCAGGTGGATGTCATATCCAATCTGAGTGAGAATGAAGGGACAGCGCATTACCTGAACTCCTCGCTGAACAAGGCGGCCATTGATCAGGTAAAGGCAGATATTCTGGCCGGACATACCAAACTCCTCTATGTGGCACCTGAGTCGTTGACAAAAGAGGATAATGTGGAGTTCCTGAAGTCGGTGAAGATTTCCTTCTATGCAGTCGATGAGGCCCATTGTATCTCGGAGTGGGGACATGATTTCCGTCCGGAATACCGTCGCATCCGTCCGATTGTCAATGAGATCGGTGAGGCTCCCATTATTGCCTTGACCGCTACAGCCACCGATAAGGTGCGTTCTGATATCAAGAAGAATTTGGGAATGGTGGATGCCACTGAATTCAAGAGTTCCTTTAACCGTCCGAACCTGTATTACGAGGTGAGGGCGAAGACGAAAGAGGTGGACAAGGATATTATCAAGTTTATCAAACAGCATTCCGGCAAGAGCGGGATCATCTATTGTCTCTCGAGAAAGAAGGTCGAGGAACTGGCTGCCATCCTCAGAGCCAATGATATCAAGGCGGCTGCCTATCATGCAGGACTGGATTCTGCTACCCGTACACAGACACAGGACGCCTTCCTGATGGAAGACATCGACGTGATTGTAGCCACCATTGCCTTTGGTATGGGTATTGACAAGCCGGATGTGAGGTTTGTGATCCATTATGATATCCCGAAGTCTCTGGAAGGCTATTATCAAGAGACTGGTCGTGCCGGTCGTGATGGGGGTGAGGGCATCTGTCTGGCCTTCTATTCCAGCAAAGATCTCGATAAACTGGAGAAGTTCATGGAAGGAAAGCCTGTAGCCGAACAGGATATCGGGCGTCAGTTGCTGGTTGAGACGGCTGCCTATGCTGAGACGAGTGTCTGTCGCAGAAAGATGCTTCTACACTATTTCGGTGAGTCGTATGACAAGGACAACTGCGGGAATTGTGACAATTGCCTGCATCCCAAGACCAAGATAGAGGCCAAGGATCAGTTGGTAACGGTACTGAATGTGATCCAACTCATCAAGGAGAACTTCCGTAGTGACTATGTGATTGACTTCATTATGGGAAAGGAAACGGAGGAAATCCTGGCACATAAACATCATGAACTGGATGAGTTCGGCATCGGTGAGGATGATGACGAGAAGATATGGAATCCGGTCATCCGTCAGGCACTCATCGCAGGCTATATCCGCAAAGAGGTGGAGAACTACGGCCTTCTGAAGATTACGGCAGCAGGAAAGAAATTCCTAAAGGCCCCGAAGTCGTTTATGATTGTCAAGGATGCGGAGTTCAGTGACGATTATGAGGTAGGCATGGAATCAGAAGGCGGAACGGGGGCCCTTGACCCGACGCTCAGTGCCATGCTGCGTGACCTCCGTAAGAAAGTGTCGAAACGGTTGGAGCGTCCGCCATACGTCATATTCCAGGATGTCAGTATTGACCAGATGGCTACGGACTACCCTGTAACCCTTGAAGAACTGAAGAATATCCAAGGGGTGGGCGAAGGCAAGGTGAAACAGCCTTATGCCAAGGAGTTTGTGGATCTGATAGCCAAGTACTGCGAGGAAAACGAGATAGAGCGCCAGATGGACCTGCGTGTCCGTACTGTTGCCAAGAAGTCGATGCTGAAGGTGAAGATCATCCAGAGCATAGACCGTCAAGTCGCCCTTGATGACATTGCTAATGCCCAGGGCATCGATTTCGACGAGTTGCTCGACGAGATAGAGGCGATTGTCTACAGTGGTACGAAACTGAATATCGACTACTTCCTGGAAGAAGTGATGGATGAGGATCATATAGATGATATCTATGACTACTTTGCAGAGTCAGATACCGATAAGTTGGATGTGGCTCAGGAAGAACTGGGGAATGACTATTCCGAGGATGAAATCCGTCTGGTACGCATCAAATTCATCTCAGAGATGGCAAACTAAAGGTGAAAAAGTAAAAAAATAAAAAGGTATAATATTATGGCTTCATTTATTGACGACAAGATCGTAATGGACGGACTGACATTCGACGACGTCCTTTTGATTCCGGCTTATTCAGAAGTACTGCCCAAGACAGTAGAGTTGAGAACCCGTTTTTCTCGGAATATCGAGTTGAACGTCCCTTTCGTGACGGCCGCGATGGATACCGTGACGGAGTCCCAGATGGCCATCGCCATTGCCCGTGAAGGCGGTATAGGCGTGATCCATAAGAATATGTCCATTGAGGAACAGGCCCGTCAGGTGGCCATTGTCAAACGTGCTGAGAATGGTATGATCTACGATCCTATCACCATCCCTCTGGGTTCTACGGTGGCTCAGGCTCTCGACATCATGTCGGAGTATCATATTGGCGGTATTCCCGTGGTGGACAATGACAACCATCTCGTTGGTATCGTGACGAACCGTGACCTCCGCTTTGAGCGTCGTCTCGACCGTCCCGTTGAGGAGATTATGTCGAAAGATAACCTCGTTACTACTCATCAACAGACCGACCTGACGGCAGCCGCGCAGATCCTGCAAGAGAACAAGATTGAGAAACTCCCTGTGGTAGACAAGGACAACCGTCTTATAGGTTTAATTACCTACAAGGACATTACCAAGGCCAAGGACAAGCCGATGGCCTGTAAGGATGAGAAGGGCCGTTTGCGCGTGGCAGCAGGTGTTGGCGTAACATTCGACACCTTGGATCGTATGCAGGCCTTGGTAGATGCAGGTGCCGATGCCATTGTGATAGATACGGCTCACGGTCATTCTAAGTCTGTGATTGAGAAGTTGGTGGAAGCCAAGAAAGCATTTCCCCATATTGATATTGTGGTGGGTAACGTTGCTACCGGCGAGGCCGCCAAGATGCTCGTTGAGAACGGTGCCGATTCCGTGAAGGTAGGCATCGGTCCAGGCTCTATCTGTACGACTCGTGTGGTGGCTGGCGTGGGTGTGCCACAGTTGAGTGCCGTCTATGATGTCTATAGCGCCTTGAAAGGTACAGGTGTACCTCTCATTGCCGATGGTGGCCTGCGCTATTCTGGTGACATTGTGAAGGCATTGGCTGCCGGTGGCAGTTGTGTGATGATCGGCTCGCTTGTGGCAGGTACCGAGGAGAGTCCCGGCGATACCATTATTTACAACGGACGTAAGTTCAAGAGTTATCGTGGCATGGGCTCTCTGGAGGCGATGGAGCAGAAGCACGGCTCTAAGGACCGTTATTTCCAGGGCGACACCAAGGAGGTGAAGAAACTGGTGCCAGAGGGTATCGCCGGACGTGTGCCTTATAAGGGAACCGTTCAGGAGGTGATCTACCAGATGGTGGGTGGCTTGCGCTCTGGTATGGGCTATTGCGGTGCCGCTACCATTGAGAAACTCCATGAGGCTAAATTCACCCGCATCACCAATGCCGGCGTCAATGAGAGTCATCCGCATGATATCACCATCACCAGTGAGGCACCCAACTACAGTCGTCCTAATGATTGATCATTGAAGATTATGAAGAGATTTTGGCTGATATTTTTCACTTTTCATTTTTCACTACTCACAACTTTGGCACAGCCAAAGTCTGATCCCGTGATTATGACCATCAACGGGACTCCTGTGTTACGCTCGGAATTTGAATATTCCTATAACAAGAATAATTCTGAGGGTGTCATTGATAAAAAGACCATTGACGAATACGTGGATCTGTTTGTCAACTACAAGTTGAAGGTAGCAGCAGCCCTTGATGCCAAACTGGATACCATGACATCCTTCAAGCAGGAATATGCGATGTACCGTGACCAGCAGGTGCGTCCTACATTGGTAACGGATGCGGATGTGTTGAAAGAAGCCCGTGAAACTTATAATCGGACTAAGGAACAGATCGGTTCGAAAGGATTGATCTATCCGGCACATATTTTTTTCCTTCTCTCATCGAAGGCAACGCAGGAAGAGCAGGATAGGGTTCGGCATCGTGCGGATTCCGTTTACCAGCTTCTGAAGGACGGCGCAGACTATGAAGATCTTGCCAGACGTTTTTCTGATGACAAGAGAACAGGAGCCAATGGCGGACTGCTCTCTACATGGATTGCCCCCAATCAGGCCTTTAAGGAGTTCGAGGATGCAGCCTATGCCTTGCAGATAGGTGAGTACAGTCAGCCGGTGCTGTCACCGAGAGGCTATCATATCATCCTGATGAAAGACCGTAAGCAGTTGGAGCCTTTCGACTCTTTGAAGAATACTATCATCCAGAGAATAGAGCAGCAAGGGCTTCGTGAACGTATTGCGGATCAGAAGATCCAGCAGTTGGTGGAGCAGTCTGGCGGGACGATGACCAAGGAAGATGTCATGGTCAGGAGGTCTGATTCTTTAGCGGCTGTGGACAATGAGATGAAATACCTGATCCAGGAGTACCATGACGGACTGTTGCTTTATGAGGTCAGTAACCGTGAGGTATGGGAAAAGGGTGCCAAAGATGAGACCGGACTGGCTGCCTATTTCAAGGAACACAAGAAAGACTATGCTTGGGAAGAGCCTCGTTTTAAGGGCATTGCCTACCATGTGAAGGATAAGGCGGATGTGAAGGCCGTGAAGAACTGTGTCAAGAAACTGCCTTTTGATCAGTGGGCAGAGATTCTGCGCAGTACCTTCAATCCCGATTCGATAATCCGTATCCGTGTGGAGAAGGGCATCTTTAAGCCGAGTGACCATCCCTTGGTCGACAAGGAGGTCTTCAAGCGTGACGCAACGGTCACTCCTGTAGAGGGCTATCCGATAGATGCTGTCTACGGCAAACTGCTGAAAAAAGGCCCCGAGGACTATACCGATGTCCGCGGTCAGGTGACGGCCGACTATCAGGACATGCTCGAGAAAGCCTGGGTCAGTGACCTGCGTCGGCGTTACTCATTTACAGTGAATAAGGAAATAGTGAAAACAGTTAATAAGCATCAATGAGAATAACAAGAAAGTTTGTCATACCAGCTCTGGCGGCAGTTCCTTTAATGGGTATTGCAACCATGCCGAGTCATACCAGTATGTCGGCTCCGTCAACCATGTCTGTTGATTCCGATTCGATCGTGCCGGTCCATAGTATCATCGACGAGGTGATCTGGGTGGTCGGTGATGAGGCTATCCTGAAGTCTGATGTGGAGAATTGGCGTATGCAGGCTGCTGCGGAAGGTGTCAAGTGGAGTGGGGATCCGGATTGTACGATTCCTGAACAGATTGCCGTTCAGAAACTCTTTGTCCATCAGGCTGACATTGACAGTATTGAAGTGACGGATGCCGATGTGGCACAGGATGTGGAACAGCAGATCAGTACTTGGCTGGATATGGTCGACGGCTCGCGTGAGCGGCTCGAAGAATACAAGCATCAGACGATTACCCAGATGCGTAACGAGATGCGTGACGAGTTCAAGGATCGTCAGAAAGTGCAGAAGATGCGTCAGAAACTGGTGGAGGATATTGCCGTGACACCGGCTGATGTTCGTCGTTATTTCTCCAATCTCCCGCAGGATAGTCTGCCGTTTGTGAACACGGAGGTGGAAGTGCAGATTATCAGTCAGACCCCCCGTATTGAGGATGAGGAGATCAATCGTGTGAAGGAAGAGTTGCGTGAATATACGGATCGTGTGAATAAGGGAGAGTCTACTTTCCAGACCTTGGCACGCTTGTATTCCGAAGACCCAGCCTCAGCCCGTCGTGGCGGTGAACTGGGACTAGTGGGTCGTGCTACGCTGGATCCGGCGTTTGCCACAGTGGCTTTCAATCTGACTGACCCCAAAAAGATCTCCAAGATTGTAGAGTCTGAGTTTGGCTATCATATCATCCAATTAGTAGAGAAGCGTGGCGACAAGGTGAACGTCCGACATATTCTGAAAAAGCCCATCGTCTCTGACGAGGCCATCGAGAAGGCCTTGAGCCGGCTGGACTCCATTGCCGATGATATTCGTGCGGGTAAATTCACGTTTGAAGACGGTGCCTCCATGCTGTCTGACGATAAGGACACACGCAGTAACAAAGGCTTGATGAGCAACTCGCAGTTGCAATTTGGCCGCAGTATCACTTCCCGCTTCCAAATGCAGGACCTTCCTCCTGAGGTGGCTAAGGTGGTTGATACCATGCAGGTCGGACAGATATCGAAGCCTTTCCAGATGATTAACCAGAAGGAAAAGACCGTCTGTGTGATTGCCAAGTTGAAGAGTCGTGTAGACGGTCATAGGGCCAATATCAGCGATGACTATCAGGTGCTGAAAGAGGTTGTGCTTAACAAACGACGTGAGGAGGTCCTTCATCAGTGGGTCGTGGATAAGATCAAAGGCGTCTATACGCGGCTGAATGACAATTATCGCGACTGTAAGTTTGAGTACGAAGGCTGGATCAAGTGAAAAAGATTGTATGGTTTCTGATGGTATTGTTCGCCCTGTTGGCGACGGCGTCTGTCGATGCCCAGAAGAACCGTACCCGGAAGCGGCCTGCCCGTAAGACGAGGGTACAGGACAAGCGCGTCTATTTGGTGCATGCCGACGTGCTCCACTTCGACCAGTACAAAAATCCAGATGCAACTATCCTCAATGGAAAAGTGCACTTTACCCATGTGGGAGCCAGACTCTATTGTGACAGTGCCTATTTCTATGAGGCCAGCAATTCCTTTGAGGCTTTTGGTCATGTGAAGATGTATCAGGGCGACACCCTCTCCCTTGTCAGTGATTACGCCTACTATGACGGTAATGAGCAGATAGCGCGGGCCCGTTATAATGTGGTCCTGAAAAACAGGAAGACCACGTTGTATACGGACAGTCTTGACTTTGACCGTCTTTATGACAATGCCTATTTCTTCGAGGGTGGCAAGATGGTGGACGGGAATACAACCCTAACTTCCGACTGGGGAGAATACAATACGAAGAGCAAGATGTCGGTGTTCAACTATGATGTGAAGATGAAGAGTCCGAAGTTCTATTTGACGACGGACACGCTTTACTATGACAACGCTCGCTCGATAGCGCATATCGTAGGTCCTTCGAACATCACGTCAGGGAAGAATCATATCTACTCTGAGCAGGGCTATTATGACACTAAAAACGAACAGGCACGGCTGATGGACCGGTCGGTGCTTGATAATGAGGGAAAGACATTGGTTGGCGACAGTGTCTACTATGACAGTAAACTGGGCTTCAGTCAAGCATTCCGTAACGTTATCTATGTAGATTCTGTCAATAAGAACAAATTGACAGGTAATTATGGCGAGTATTATGAAAACACTGGCTTTGCCCTTTGTACTGACAGCGCGGTGGCCATCGACTATTCACAGGGTGATTCGCTCTTCATGCATGCCGACACCTTCAAGGTCGTGACTTACAATATCGAGACGGATTCCGTCTACCGAAAAATCTATGCCTTCCACAAGATTAGAGCATACCGGAGGGATGTGCAGGCAGTCTGCGATTCCTTAGTCTATAACTCCTTGGACTCCTGTATGACGATGTATCGGGATCCAATTGTCTGGAACAATAATCAGCAACTTTTAGGCGACGAGATACGGATATTCCTGAAAGACTCCGTCATCGATAGGGCTCATGTCATCGGGAATGCATTTTCCATCCAACAACTCCGAAGTGACACGTCCTGCTACAATCAGATATCCTCCAAAGAGATGTTTGCCTATTTCATTGAGGGAAATATTCATGAGACACAGGCCAAGGATCAGGTTATTATCGGCTATTACTTCGAGGAAGGTGACACCGTACCTATCATCTATAATTATCAGGAAACTACAGAACTGAAAATGTTCCTCAAAGACCGGAAATTGCAGAGTGTGTGGACTCCGAAGACCAGCGGTACGATGTATCCGCTCAACCAGATACCGACCAACAAGAAACAATTGGATGGTTTTGCGTGGTATGACGAGGTCCGTCCCCGAAATCGTTATGATATCTTTGTGTGGCGCTCGAAAAAGAATGACAGATATAATCCAACTGCTTCCCGATAGTGTTGCCAACCAGATTGCCGCAGGTGAGGTGATACAGCGGCCGGCTTCCGTCATTAAGGAGTTGGTCGAGAACGCTGTGGATGCCGAGGCCAAGACCATCCATGTATTGGTGGTCGATGCCGGGCGTACGTCCATTCAGGTCATTGACGATGGCAAGGGTATGTCCGAGACGGATGCCCGTCTGGCCTTTGAGCGCCATACCACCTCCAAGATCCGAAGGGCAGAAGACCTCTTCGCCCTGCACACGATGGGCTTCCGGGGTGAGGCGCTTGCTTCCATTGCGGCAGTGGCTCAGGTGGAACTCCAAACCCGGACTGCGAGCGACGAGATTGGCACGCTGGTGTCCGTCTCTGGTTCAAAGGTGGTTGGCCAGGAACCGATATCCTGTCCCGTAGGTGCGAACTTCAAGGTGGAGAATCTCTTTTTCAATGTGCCGGCACGTAGGAAGTTCCTCAAAACGAATGCCACGGAACTCAACAATATCCTGACGGCCTTTGAACGTATCGTCCTCGTATATCCTGAGGTCAATTTTACCATGCACAGCAATGGTGCAGAACTGATGAACTTGAAGGCTGGCAGTCTGCGGCAGCGTATCGCCGATGTCTTTGGCCGACAGTATAGCCAGGACCTGATCCCGGTAGATGTCAACACGGCCATGTGCCGGATTTATGGTTTTGTGTCGAAACCGGAGTCGGCCAGGAAGAAGGGCGGTTGCGACTATCTATTTGTGAACGGTCGTTACATGAAGCATCCTTATTTCCATAAGGCTGTCATTACCGCCTATGACCGATTGATTCAGGAGGGTATGCAGATACCCTATTTCCTCTATTTCGATATCAATCCTGCTGATATAGATGTCAATATCCATCCGACAAAGACGGAGATTAAGTTTGAGAATGAACAGGCAATCTGGCAGATCCTGATGGCGGCTGTCCGTGATGCGATCGGCAAGTTCTGTGAAGTACCTACCATTGACTTTGATACCGTCGGTCGGCCCGAAATTCCTGTCTACGACCCGGAACGGCCGATAGCCCCGCCACAGCCTCATTATAACTCGAACTATAATCCGTTTAAGTCTGGCTCTACATCTCCCAAGCCCCCCGTGCCGTCAGACTGGCAGAAACTTTATGACTCGCTGTCGACCGGTCCTGTTCAGCGGCCTTCCGAGCATTCGTCGGCAAATCTGTTTGAGTTGTCGGAAGCACCCTCTGCCACCACTGTCCCGGAGATAATTGCAGAAAAGTCGCCCGCCCATTATCAGTTCAAGGGGAAATATATCATGACGGCGGTGAAATCAGGATTGATGATTATCGACCAGCATCGCGCTGATATCCGCATCTTATACGAAAAGTATATGGCGCAGCAGCGGACTATGACCAGTGGGTCGCAAAAGTTGCTTTTCCCAGAGACCATTCAGTTTTCTGTCTCTGATGCCGTGGTGTTTGGTTCCATCCTGCCGACTCTCTCTGGGTTGGGATTTGACCTGAGCGACTTGGGCGGAAACACCTATGCCATCAATGGCATCCCCACCGGTATCGAAGGGGTCGATCCAGTGATGCTGTTGCAGCGGATGGTCGACGATGCCTTGGAGAAGGGCAGGGGAGTGGCAGAAGAAATCAATGCAACGGTGGCATTGAGTATGGCACGCAGTGCGGCAATCCCATACGGTCAGATCCTCAGCAACGAGGAGATGGAGAATCTAGTCAATGAATTGTTTACCTGTTCAAACGTCAACTACACGCCCGACGGAAAGGCCGTCCTTTGTATCCTTCCGCAGTCGGATATTGAGCATTTGTTGGGTTGATATAGTTAAAAAACGTCAACAATGGGTAACTTTTCACTATTCACTTTTCACTATTCACTTTTTTGTTGTACCTTTGCACCCGCAAATCGAAAAGAGGGCGTTTAGCTCAGTTGGTTTAGAGCATCTGCCTTACAAGCAGAGGGTCGGCGGTTCGAATCCGTCAACGCCCACGAAAGAGGAGCCTCAGAAGAAATTCTGAGGTTTTTTTTGTTGTTTCAAAAAAAATGTGTACCTTTGCCGCATAAACCCAACAAACCCGTAAAACGAAAGACAAAGACTTATGATTTGGAATGAACACGTAGAGTGTATGGACCGCGAGCAACTTCGCGAGTTACAGAGCCGTCGCCTCGTCAAGATGGCTGAGTATGTCTATTACAACACCCCCTTCTATCGGAAGAAATTTCAGGAGATGGGGCTGGAGCCTGGCGATATCAAGAGCATCGACGATATCGTGAAATTACCGTTTACCAACAAACTCGATCTCCGAGACAATTATCCCTTTGGTCTGGCTGCCGTGCCGATGAGTCAGATTGTGCGCATCCATGCCTCGTCGGGTACAACCGGTAAGCCCGTGGTCGTGCTCTATACCCGTAAGGACCTTGCTATGTGGTCGGAGGCTATCTCCCGTGCTTTCACCGCCTATGGTGCCGGCAAGGATGATATCTTCCAAGTAGCCTATGGCTACGGTCTCTTTACTGGCGGTCTCGGTGCTCATGACGGTGCCACGAATATCGGTGCGTCCGTAATCCCCATATCATCAGGCAATACCCAGAAGCAAATCACCCTGATGCACGACTTCGGAACCACCATCCTCTGCTGTACTCCCAGTTACGCGATGTTCCTCGGTGAGGCTCTCGGTGAGTGTGAGTGGAGCAGAGATGAGTTTAAATTGAAAGTGGGCGTCTTCGGTGCAGAGCCTTGGACGGAGAAGATGCGTGTCAAACTGGAAGAGTCCTTAGGCATCAAGGCCTATGATATCTATGGCCTGAGTGAGATTGCCGGTCCGGGTGTGGGCTATGAGTGCCAACACCAGTGCGGTACCCACCTCAACGAGGATCTGTTCTATCCGGAGATACTTGATCCCAATACTGGCGAGCCATTGCCGGAGGGTACATTCGGTGAATTGACGTTTACCCATTTGACCAAGGAAGGTATGCCGCTGTTGCGCTATCGTACTCATGACTTGACGGCGCTCCACTATGAGAAATGCGCCTGTGGCCGTACGCTTGTCCGTATGGATCGTATCCTCGGCCGTTGTGACGATATGTTAATCATCCGTGGTGTCAATGTGTTCCCGTCGCAGATAGAGGATGTCATCTTGAAACAGAAGGAGTTTGAACCACATTTCCTGCTCATCGTGGATCGCGTGAACAATACCGATACCTCCGAACTCAAAGTCGAGGTCAAGGAAGACTACTTCACCGATGATATGTCGACGATGGTCGGCCTGCAAAAGAAACTCGAGGGCGAACTACGCAGTGTCATCGGTCTGGGCTTCAAGGTGCGTCTCGTGGAGCCGAAGGGCATTGAGCGTTCCGAGGGCAAGGCCAAGAGGGTGATTGATAAGAGACAACTTTAAAACAAAATAAATATGAAAGCAAAACAATTAAGTATTTTCCTCGAGAATAAGTCTGGCAGACTTACCGAGGTAACAGATGTGCTTGGCGAGGCAGGTGTCAACCTCTCAGCCATGAGTATTGCTGACAACAGTGACTTCGGCATTCTTCGTTGTATCGTTTCCGATCCGGAGAAAGCCTATCAGGTGTTGAAAGAGGCTCATTTCGCTGTCAAGATTACCGACGTGATCGGTTTTGTATGTCCGAACACGAGCGGTTCGCTGGCAGTCGTACTCAGGTATCTTTCCCAGAAAGGCATTTTCATTGAGTATATGTATTCATTTGCCAATGGTGATGTTGCTCATGTGGTGATCCGTCCTACTGACCTTGATGCTTGTGAGCGCGTCCTGGAAGAGAAAAAGGTGGAACTGATGGCGGCAAACGACCTCTATCAGTTGTAAGCAAGGTATAATACTTGACGAATCTGCAAGTTTTTCGTGAGAAAATTTTGCAGATTCGATTTTTATCCTTACCTTTGCAGCCCAAACGACACACTATATAAAGGATAATTATCGATAATTAGTAGAAATGGATTTAAGTTTACTGACAGCCATCTCGCCTATAGATGGCCGCTATAGAGGCAAGACGGAACCATTGGCAGAGTACTTTTCGGAATATGCGCTGATCCGCTATCGGGTGCGTGTGGAGATTGAGTATTTCATCTCGCTTTGCGAACTGCCATTGCCGCAATTGGAAAATTTCAACCATAGCCTGTTTGAAGGGCTCCGCGACATCTATCGCAATCTGACCCCTGCCGAGGCGCAGCGTGTGAAAGACATCGAGAAGGTGACTAACCACGACGTCAAGGCCGTTGAATACTTCATCAAGGAAGCATTCGACAAGATGGGAGGATTGGAACGGTACAAGGAGTTTATTCATTTCGGTTTGACCTCACAGGATATCAACAACACCTCAGTCCCCCTGTCTGTCAAGGAGGCTTTGGAAAATGTGTATTATCCGTTGGTGGAGGAACTGATAGAGCAACTTCATGATTATGCAGAAGAATGGAAGATGATACCAATGCTTGCCAAGACTCATGGACAGCCTGCGTCTCCAACCCGTCTGGGGAAGGAGGTGATGGTCTATGTCTATCGGTTAGAGGAGCAACTCCGTGCCTTAAAGGAAACACCGGTGACGGCGAAGTTTGGCGGTGCAACCGGTAACTACAATGCCCACCATGTGGCCTATCCCCAGTATGACTGGCGGGAGTTTGGCAACCAGTTTGTCAGCGAGAAACTGGGTTTGGAGCGTGAACAGTACACCACGCAGATCTCCAACTACGACTGGCTGGGGGCCATCTTCGATGCCATGCGCCGTATCAATACGATTGTCATCGACCTTGACCGTGACTTCTGGATGTATATCTCCATGGACTATTTCAAGCAGAAGATCAAGGCCGGTGAAGTGGGCAGCAGTGCCATGCCGCACAAGGTGAACCCCATCGACTATGAGAATTCGGAGGGTAACCTCGGCATTGCCAATGCCATTCTACAGTTCCTTGCACAGAAGTTGCCTGTCAGCCGGTTACAGCGTGACTTGACCGACTCTACTGTTCTGCGTAATGTGGGCGTACCGATGGGTCATGCGCTCATTGCTTTCCAGAGCACGTTGAAGGGACTGCGCAAGTTGATCCTCAATGAAGAGAAGTTGCAGGAGGATCTCGACAATACTTGGGCCGTGGTGGCTGAGGGTATTCAGACCATCCTTCGCCGTGAGGCATATCCTCATCCGTATGAGGCATTGAAGGCTCTGACCCGAACCAATCAAAAGATGACGGAACAGGCCATCCGCGACTTTATCGAGACACTTGATGTCAGTGCATCTGTCAAGGAAGAATTGCGGGCAATAACTCCTTCTACCTATACAGGTATTTAATTATATTATATACATATATTATATATAAATATATAGATTGTTTTTAGATTAGAAAGAAAAATGGATTTCGAGAACGAAAAGAAACAAGAGGAAACACCAAAAGAAGGTTTTCAGAGAGAACAGCGTGAATTCCGTCCGGGTCGTTCACCGCGCCCGCGAATTCACAACGGACAGCGTCCAGCCTATGAGCGTCCGAGTTACAACAATCGTGAAGAGGATGAGGGCGGCTTCCGTCCGGAGGGTTTCGGTGCAGGTCTGCAGAGTGGCACACCCCAGCGCCCCAGTTATCGTCCGAGGACAGGTGGCTATAACCAGCAAGGTGGCTACAACCGTCAGCCCCGTGAGGGAGGTTACCAACCCCGTCAATCCCGTGAAGGCGGTTTTCAGCCTCGTCAGGGTCAGGGTGGCTACAATGGCCATCGCCCTGCTTACGGCGCTCCGCAGCGCGGCGGCTTCCAGCCCCGTCAGCCTCGTGAGGGCGGTTATGGCCAGCAGGGTGGCTATCAGTCTCGTGGCTATCAGCCGCGTCAGGGCGGTTATAATCCCAATTTTCCTAACAAACCCTACAAGCCATTTAAGAAGAATGGTCGTCCCCATTCGGCCGACTATGATCCGAATGCCAAGTATAGCATGAAGAAGCGTATTGAATATAAGGAGGTCAATTATGATCCCAACGAGCCGCTTCGTCTGAATAAGTATCTGGCTAATGCTGGTGTTTGCAGCCGCCGTGAGGCCGATGAGTTCATCCAGGCAGGTGTAGTGACGGTCAACGGTCAGGTAGTGACTGAACTGGGTACGAAGATTCTCCGTACCGATGAGGTCCGCTTTCACGATCAGCCCGTCAGCATCGAGAAGAAGGTGTATGTCCTGTTGAACAAACCGAAGGACTATGTGACGACAAGTGATGATCCTCAGCAGCGTAAGACGGTGATGGATCTCGTGAAGAATGCCTGTCCGGAGCGTATCTATCCTGTTGGTCGTTTGGATAGGAACACCACTGGTGTGCTCCTGCTCACGAACGACGGTGACATGGCTTCGAAACTGACTCACCCGAAATATCTCAAGAAGAAGATTTACCATGTCTTCCTCGACAAGGCCTGTGCGGCTCACGACCTTCAGCAGATTGCCGAAGGCATCCAATTGGAGGACGGAGAAATCAAGGCTGATGATGTGCAGTATGCCCATCCCACTGATAAGAAACAGATCGGCATTGAGATACACTCTGGTAAGAACCGTATCGTGCGCCGTATCTTTGAGAGCCTTGGCTATAAGGTGACGAAATTGGATCGTGTCCAGTTCGCCGGTCTCACCAAGAAGAACTTGAAGCGCGGTGACTGGCGCTATCTCACTGAGGAAGAGGTCGACCGCCTCCGCATGGGCGCTTACGAGTAATAAATTTAGAAATAATGAAAAGAATAAAGATAATAGATGTGCTGAAAAGCACGGAATATGGCAAGGAGGTCTGCGTGAAGGGCTGGGTGCGCTCGCACCGCGGCAGTAAGAACGTAGATTTCATTGCTCTCAATGATGGCTCGACCATCAAGAATGTTCAGATAGTGGTCGATCCGACACAGTTTGATGACGAGTTGTTGAAGCAGGTTACCACAGGTGCATGCATCTGCGTTGAGGGCTTGCTCGTCGAGAGCCAGGGTGCCGGACAGAGCAGTGAGGTTCAGGCCATGCGTCTGGAAATCTATGGTCTCTGCGGCAATGACTATCCTATGCAGAAGAAAGGACAGTCGTTTGAGATGATGCGCAAGAATGCTCACATGCGTCTGCGTACCAACACTTTCGGAGCCGTGATGCGCATCCGCCACAACATGGCAATGGCCATCCATACCTATTTCCATGAGCATGGTTTCTTCTACTTCCACACCCCGCTGATTACAGCCAGCGACTGTGAGGGTGCCGGCAATATGTTCCAGGTGACTACGAAGAACCTCTATGACCTGAAGAAGGATGAGAATGGGAAGATCATCTACGACGATGACTTCTTCGGTCAGCAGACGTCGCTTACTGTCTCCGGTCAGTTGGAGGGCGAACTCGGTGCAACTGCACTGGGTGCTATCTATACTTTCGGTCCGACATTCCGTGCAGAGAACAGTAATACTCCGCGTCATCTGGCAGAGTTCTGGATGATTGAACCTGAGGTAGCCTTTCTTGACCAGGAGGAACTGATGGATTTGGAAGAGGACTTCATCAAATATTGTGTCCGCTGGGCACTCGACAACTGCAAGGACGACTTGCAGTTCCTGAACCAGATGATTGACAAGACCCTTATTGCCCGTCTTGAGGGTGTACTCAAGGAAACTTTCGTTCGTCTGCCCTATACAGAGGGTATCAATATCCTGCAGGAGGCCATTAAGAATGGCAGGAAGTTTGAGTTCCCCTGCAACTGGGGCGACGACCTGGCTTCCGAGCATGAGCGTTATCTGGTGGAGGAGCATTTCAAGAAACCCGTCATCATGACCGACTATCCTGCTGCCATCAAGGCCTTCTATATGAAGCAGAATGGAACGGAAGGTTATAAGGGCTCTGTTGCACTTGGTCCCACCATGCAGGGTACGGATGTACTTTTCCCGCAGATTGGTGAGATCATCGGCGGTTCCGTCCGTGAGGAGAACTTCAACAAACTGATGGCGGAGATTAACCGTCGCGGTATGGAGACCGACAAACTCTGGTGGTATCTCGACACCCGTCGCTGGGGAACCTGCCCACATGCCGGCTTCGGACTTGGTTTCGAGCGATTGATTCTCTTCGTGACGGGTATGCAGAATATCCGTGATGTGATACCGTTCCCAAGAACCCCAAAATCGGCAGAGTTTTAATCACTCTGCCAGTGATTTAAGATTTTTTTGCTATAAAAATGCAAAAAAAAGCAAAGAATATTTGAATATTCAAAATAATATATTACTTTTGCACCCGAAAATCATAAACGAGGATCATAATCGAGTCTCATAATAATATAATAAGGTAATAGGAGGACCTTTCGGACTACGAAACAGAAACAATGACAGTCAAAAGTGTGCAAACCCCGATGTATAAACGGAATTTAGCGCAAAAAGCGTTTTTTTTCGTTGAATTGCCCTGAAAATGGCAATATTTTGCTGTTTTTTTAAAAAAAAAGACGAAAATGTTTGCAAGATTTCAGAAATATGTCTATATTTGCACCAAAAATTTCACTCCCTATAGGAGAGATTATGCCCTGTTAATGGGGTGATATGATGATTTTTGAGAGAAAGAAAGAAGTATAACAACTTAATTTTATTATTAATTTAAATTTTTTATCGTATGAAAAAAAGATTTTTTGGAACGCTGCTTACAGGAGCACTTTTAGTTGCTTCTATGAGTACGTTTGTGTCTTGTAAGGACGACTACGATGACAGCGAACTGCGTCAGAAGATTGAGGCTCAGGCCAAACTGATTGACCAGATCAATTCGCAGATCACTGCTGGTGGTACGATCTCTAATGTACAGCCTGCTACCGATGGTATTTCCATTACGATGAGTGATGGTAAGACTTACACTGTCGGTAAGGATGGTAAGGACGGTAAGGATGGTAAGCCAGGTACAGTCTGGTCCATCAATGCAGATGGTTATTGGTGTGTAGACTACGGTGATGGCGCTGGTGTCATCGTAACCGAGTACAAGGCTGTTGCTCAGGATGGTACTGTCGGTGCTCAGGGTCCTCAGGGTCCTCAGGGGCCTGCTGGTCAGAATGGCCAGGATGGTAAGGACGGTCTGAACGGTGACTACTATGTACCCAATGCAGAGACAGGTTGCTTCGATGTCTATAAGTGGGATGCTGCTTCTGGCGCATATGTCAAGAGTGCTACCACCATTTCGTTCATTGCTTCTGGCTCAGTGACCGCTGTGATGGATAACGATAACCTGACCCTTTACGGTGTGAAGGACAAGGATGGTAATGTCGATACTAAGGGTATCGTGATTGCTCTGAGCAACAACCTCCGTGGCCTTGTATTCGAGAAGGACGCTCTGGGTCGCGTCTATGTTGACGGTGTTCCTGGTATCCGCGTTGCCTCTTTCAAGTTTAAGGCACTGTCTGCTGGAAATACTTACAACCTGAAGACCGAGACTTGGCAAGGTACAGGTAATAGCACGATTAATCCTGCTACTTTCGCATACTATCATGTGAATCCCGCCAATGCCAATGTTGAGGAACTGAAGAACCTGAAGTATGTTGTTAAGCCCAATGCTGAGTACAAGGTTACCCGTGCAAAGGCTTCTGGTGATTTTGCCGTAACTGGTACATTCGAGTCATTCGAGAATGGTATCCTGAAGGTGAAGGTTGACGTGAAGGGTCTTGCTGCTACCGATGAGTACATCTCTGTTGGTGCTCTGCAGGCTACCAAGAAAAATGACGAGACCGTTACCTCTGACTATACCTGCTTCTTCAACGAAGACATGGACGCTATGCGTTTCGTGAACAAGAAGGAGAATGTTTATAATAATCCGAAGCACTTCTATCACTTCCGTCGTATGATTATCAACGACAATGAGAAGGATGATAAGTACTATCAGATTGCCCGTATCAAGGATATGCCGGTATGGGATACTCAGGATCTGACTGACTATGACATTCAGATTAAGTGGAATGCTACGGAGCCTACGAATCTTGATGACTATGTAGGTGTTCACGTATTTGATGAGGACGCTGCTGACGAAGCCAAGATGTGTGCTTCTAATGCTGAGGCTAATCTGAAAGATCTTGACCTGCACATCGACTACGAGGTTGTAGGTGAGGGTTATAAAGATGGTAAGGATCAGACAGGTACAAAGTACGGTTATCTGATTGGTGAAAACTTGACGAACCAGGCTAACTTCATCACTTTGAATAAGGAAGAGCGTACGATTATTGCAAGATCTTACGGTGATGGTCAGGGCTCTTCTGCCGTTGGTAAGACTCCTATCATTCGTGCCATCCTGAAGGATGCAAGTAATCATATTATCGAGGTTGCTTACATCAAGGTTCTCATTGTTGAGGATCCTGTTGAGGAGAAGCCTATTGACAACTCTATCCCCTTGCGTTACACGAAGGGTACAAAGTTCAGTTGTGCTGCTCCCGGTTGGCTCGAGTATTCCGTTGAGGAGATTAATACTCAACTCTACAACCAGTTGTTTGTTATTAAGGATGAAACTAAGGAGAGAGTGGGTGTAACTCGTGATCTCTTTATGCAGAAGTTCAATCTGACTGCAGACTCTTATGACCGCGGCTACAGAGTCTATAACAACTATGCTAACATTGGTGAGGTTACAGAGATTAAGGATGAGACTGGCCAGTTGCAGGGTTCTACCCACATCATCAAGTGGCGCTTCTCTGCTGAGGAACTCTGGAAGTATGCTGGTCAGGAAGTTTACCACTATCTTAAGTATGTTGGTGAAACTGCTGACGGTGCACCTGCTACAGTTATTGTTAAACTCATAACTGCTGTTGACGATGTGAAGAAGGCTTACGATATTGAAGAGGCTAAGTATATTGGTGAGTATTGGAACGCTGATAAGACCATCGCTTACTTCAATGTAGACGTGCCCACATCTACTAATGATGCTAATCCCGACAATTGTCTGTTCGAGAACGATGCTAACTCTCCGTTCGTGACCTATCCGAAGGGAAATGCTCTCGAGGGTATCCTCAAGGTTGACGACTATGTAACCAGCATCAAGTACTTCTTCCACAGCAAGAACACAGGTAGTCATACCTTCACAGATCCTACTGATAATAAAAATAAGGTGACCGTTAACTTCAGAATTGAGAATAATGGTACAGAATTGTGGTATGGTCTAGAGAAGGTTGCTTGGATTGACAATAGCGGTGCTTATATCAACACCACGGGTTCTCAGTTGCCTAATGTGATTAAGTTGAACAAGGAAAGTGCTACTGCTAAGGAACTTCTGAACACTAATGCATTCCAGGTATTCATTATGGCTACCGGTTACATCTGCGGTCAGGAGAATCAGGCTGTGAAGATTACCTTCAAGGGTGAGGATTACTTCGTCGCTCAGTATGTGAAGCCTATCAACTTCCTGGAGCAGGCTGATAAGGAATTCATCGATGGTGTTGACTTCGGTGAGGTTGGTTCTTACCTGAACATCAAGAACATCGTACGTCCTATCGATTGGCGTAATCGTCAGTTCACTGGTAGTTACAGCAATTACTGGAGTTACTATGGACCGTTCATGGTTGAGTTCACCAACACTGAGGAGACTGCTAAGATCAAGTTGAATGGCACATGGCAGGCTATTCCTGCTACCATCGACGTGAACTATGCTCCTGCAGGTTCATTTGCTGGTGGTAACGACGAATACGGTTACATCACTTACAAGAACAACGGTACGACCCTGAATAGTGCTACAGAGATGCAGGTACGTGTTCTGGTGACCTACGGTTGGGGTAAGATTTGGACTCCGTGGATTACCGTGAAGGTTAATACCATTAGTTCACAGGAGTAATCTGAGATAAATTCAGACTAAATATCGAAGGGCACATCTTCCCCAAGGAGGTTGTGCCCTTCTTTAATGAAATAAAAAGAAACGTAAGGAAAGAAAGATGAAAAGGTTTTTAGGATTAACGTTGGTGGCTGTTGTGATGCTGCTCATAACATCATGTACCCAGAAGCCCCATGATTTTGTTGGTAAGTTTACCGATGAGTTTGGCAATCAGTTTGAACTCCGCGAGGATCACACAGCCACTATTCACTTTTCTGGTACTGAGAAAGTGAATGAGACAGTATGGCGAGACACAGTGTACCATGAGAAACCAGTTGCCACCATTGAGTATAATGGTGATCCAGCATACTATTATCTTCGTGAAGGTTCACTCTATCGCCATGTTGAGGACATGAAAGAAGGCAGATGTGCCATTGTTATCCAGTACGAGGAATAACAGACTGTTTGGGTATTTATTATTCCCAGCCTGGGAACGAAACGTTCCCATACTGGGAATAATTTATTCCCAAGGTGGGAATTATTTCAGAAGTTTATTTACAATCTTAACGATGTCTGCGATATTGATGTTTATTGTACCGTCGCCGTTGGCATCTGCACCAATATGATTGTATTCATACGAAGGAAGCCCCATGATGTGTTTGACTATCTCCACAATATCCTGAGTATTGATTTTTTCGTCTCCGTTGGCATCACCTAATCTTACGCCAGCAAGTTCTGCGGATTCGCAGATGGCAGGTGCCTGGTAGATGATGGGACCTTCCGTCGGGTGATTCAGCCTCACAATCAGTTCCTCGTCCTGCTTCTGCGGTATGTAATGGAAGATGGCTAAGCCTTCGCCTCCCTCTTCCAGTTCGTAGCCTATTCCAGAAGTATGGTCTAAAGAATGGTCGTTTGGGTTTGCGCTTTTGTAAAATATAATTCCGTCGACCGTCAGATAGAGGTTGCCATAAAACTCTGAACCGAGGTTCCTAATACCAACATTCAGTTCGGCTATTTCGCCAATATTCCTGGCCTCGGTGAAGTAATGTCCGTATCCTTCAAGACTGATAATTGGTTCATGGGGAATGAGTGTCATCGTTGTATTGGTGATTTGAACTTCCAGATAATAGTCGTCACTTCCAAAGGGGAGTGTCCATGTACCAGAGCCGTTAATCTTGCAGACAGGGCGAAGTTGATAGGTCCCTGTCATGCCAGAGCCGAAAGAAATACTCATACTATAATAATATGCGCCATTCGGTGGGACATCTCCACCATTAATTGAACTGGTGATAGTTTTGACCATTTTCCCGTTCTGGAAGAGTGCGAATGCAAAAACCACCCCGAAGGTTTCATTGGTACGGTTTGACAATTTATAGATGATACCTACATTTGCAAAATCCGAAGACTTTGAGGTACGCGTATATTCACTTTCGTTGTTATATGTCATTATCTCAACAGTCATATTTTTTTCTTCACTGATGGGAGTCTGCCCTTTGTTCGGCTCTATGTCTATGATGGCACGCTGATCCATAGAGTAGCCGTCGTAACCTGATGTACCACCAATGCCAGAGCCGTTTGGATTGACAACGGAAAGCGCATAGTCGCCATTGAACCATCCGTCCCAACCCCAGTTGATGTGGTAAAGACCGTCGCCGGAATAGCCGTCACAGATGAACTGATGGCCACTGCCTGACGCCTGTCCGCAATAGAGCACAGGTCGACCCTGAGCGAGTTCGTTGTAGATTAGCGCATCCCATTCGACGATGGAATAGCGGTTACGTGCGACTTCCCGAACGTTAGGGCTGTAGTCCAGATATTCCTTGAGGGCAATGGGAATCATGTCGTTGTATGCTGATGAACCATTTGGGCCATAGTCCATCTCCACCGCCTTGCCACAGCAGGACATCAGTGTGGCTACGGCATCAGCCGGAGCGCCAGTATCATATATCATATACTCGTTCTTCATATCGTCCCAATCGAATACTGTCACGGGCTGACTCTGCACTGCAAACTGATTTGTCTTGGTGAAATAGGCAGGGATTTCCTTTTTGGTCTGAGCGGGCCATTTATAGTAATACGCAATCTGTGCTATGGCTGTAGCCACACACCCTGTGACACATTTCTCCGGGCATAGATTGTTGTAGGGTGCATCCTGGCCCCATTCGGAATGAATGAGTGGTTCAATGATGTTGTGGGAAGGTAATGTTCCCTTGACTGCTGGGCTATTGGCTGGGAGTTGACTGATCTGTTGGGCATACCCTTCCAGCCAGGCTCTTGCATTGTCAGGCATCTTGTCTGCATCAAAATGTCCTTTGTCCACGTAACCGAGGATAGGGACGGTCCTGTCATCACCCGACACGATGATGAAACCCTCATCGTGGCCAATATTGAAGATATGGTAGTAGTCGGGTGTACTCGTGCCTTTTTTTGCACGGGCTTTCTGCAGAGGGGTCTCTGCGACGGTGAGTTCCCTACCTGATTTTTTCTGGCTCAAAAACTTGCTGGCCTGAGTGAGTGCTTGATTTTTGCTGACAGGCTCTGCCCATGACCCTAAGGCGAGGCAGATGAGCATAAGAGGTAATAGAAATCGTTTGTTCATTCTCAAATGATGTTTAATTCGTTAGTTAATAATATGCAAATATACAAAGAATAAATGAAATACGCAGTTTGCGTCTCATAAAAAAACTTAAATGATGTCGTTTTCCGGCAATTCTATCAGTCCGTCGCGGAGGTGGATGGTGCGATCAGTGATCTGGGCGAGGGCTTCGTCGTGGGTGACGATGACGAAAGTCTGGCCGAACTGGTCGCGCAGGTCGAAGAACAGTTGGTGGAGTTCAGCCTTGTTCTTGGAGTCGAGGGAACCGGAGGGCTCGTCGGCTAAGATGACGGCGGGACTGTTGACGAGGGCTCGGGCCACGGCGACGCGCTGTTTCTCACCACCGGAGAGTTCGTTGGGCTTATGGGTGGCACGGTCAGCCAGTCCCATGAAGTCGAGTAGATCTTGGGCACGCTGTTTGGCACGTTTCTTGGAGAGTCCTGCGATATAGGCAGGAATCATGATATTCTCTATCGCCGTGAACTCCGGCAGGAGTTGATGGAACTGGAACACGAAGCCGAGGTGCTGGTTGCGGAAGTCACTCAACTTCTTTGAGGAGAGTGTGGTGGTGTCGATGCTGTCAACACATACCGTACCGGTGTCGGGACGGTCGAGCGTACCAATAATCTGCAACAGGGTGGTCTTGCCGGCGCCAGAGGGCCCGACGATACTGACAACCTCGCCACGGTCGATATGGAGGTCGATGCCTTTCAGCACCTGCAATGAGCCGAAACTCTTGGTGATATTTTGAATGTCTATCATAACTTAGGGACTTTTTTGTTTATCCAGCGCAGGATGGCATCATAGATGCTGCTCTCCTCATGGTGCTGGGCCTCGGTGAAACTCATGCGGTCTTCCTTCTGGTGGCCATACTGGTCGGGGAAGATAATCATGAGGTTCTTGCCAGAGTAGTATTTCTGTAATTCATCGGGCAGACGCTCGATGGCATTCTTGTAGGAGATGGTTCCCTTACGGGCCGTGATAACCACGAAAAGATGGTCGTCGGCGATGCTGGTAGCGAGTTGGGGCAGTTCTTTCCAATGCCCCATCTGGGTGTATTCGGCGCGGACGTGAGGGTGGCGGTTGTTGATGTATTCAGCAATGAGTACCAACGACTCCTGACGACCATGGAACTGGATGCGGCAGTCCAACTGTCCGGCCAGTCTACTGAGACGCTCCAACCACCGGTGGAAGCCGGGCTCAAACTCCGCCCTCGACGGTACGCAGACCTGAATGCGGCGCAGGGTGTTAAGTGGCTGGATGAAACGGGTGAGGATGATCTGACGATTTAGACCGTTGTAGAGGCTCTGGATGAATTCGCCCCAGAACTTCGGACTGATGTCGGTGTGGACGTGCATGCCCATCACGATTTCCGAACAGGCAAACTCACGGAAGGCATGCTTGATGCCGTTGGCGATGTTCGTGGCTAACCGTACCTGTGTCTGCATCTGTACTTCTGTCGATGAAGCCCGCTGTTGCAGACTCTCCAACAGTTGGAGTCCCTGTTTGCGTCCTGCCGAGGCGTGCTGGTCGTCATAGACCACGTTCAGACCCACCAGTTCGCGGTTGAGTTTCTGATTACGTATCAGCAGGGCTAGACTGAGCAGTTGTGGGGCGATATCCGGATATTTCACGCAGAGCAGAATTTTCTCGTCGTCGGCTTTCGGATCCTCAGCCTGCAAGTGATTCTTCTCGTGGATGATAATCTGTTGGGAAGCATGTTCCGTCATCAGTGTGGAGATGATACAGGTGACCAGGATCATCATCACGACACCGTTGAGCATGTGGTCGTCGACGAGGTAGATACCGGGAGCCACTTCGAGTCGCATGCCCACCATCACCATGGCGATGGCACCGGCAGCATGGGCTGAAGTCAGTCCGAACATCATATTACCATCGCGCTTGGGCAGACGGAACACCAGACTGGAAATATAGGCTGCCACCGCCTTACCGAAGGTACCGAAGAAGGCAATGAGGAAGACAATCCAGAGTACGCTGGCCCCAGTGAAAAGGGTGCGCACGTTGATGAGCATGCCCACACCAATCAGGAAATAGGGGATGAAGACGGCATTACCGATGAACTCGATGCGGTTCATCAGGGGTGAGACCTTCGGGATATACCTATTTAATATAAGTCCCGCTAGGAATGCCCCGAAGATGCCTTCCAGTCCGATAAGGTTGGAGAGGGCTGCTGATAGGAACATCACAGCCAGCACAAAGATAAACTGCATCACCGCATCGCTGTAACGGCGCAGGAAATAGCGGGCCACTTTGGGGATGAGCCAGACGGAGCTGGCGATGAAGACGATCAATTTTAGCAGGAACAGGAGTTGGGCAGTGAGCGGTGAGAGACGGGAGGACTCGTCGGCGCTGAACGAGGCCGACAAGGCGGCAATCATCACCAGGGCCAGGAAGAGTGAGATCATTGACGACCCGACGGAGAGTTGTACCGAGGAATGGCGCTGCAGGCCGTATCGCCCGATGATGGGGTAGGCAATCAGCGTATTCGAGGCCATGATGCAGCCCAAAAGAAAGGCGGCGCTGCCGGAATAGTGAAGCATCGTCCGGGCCATGATATAAGTCATGATGAGTGGCACTAAACAGGTGAGTAGTCCGAAGATCAGGAATTTGTTGGAGTTCTTTTTCAGGCTTTCCATATCCATCTCCAATCCGGCAAGGAACATGATATAGTAGAGTCCCACGCTGCCGAGAATCTCGAACGACATGTCGCGTTCCAGGATATTGAAGCCGTAGTGTCCCACAGCCACACCTGCCAGCACCATACCGATGATGTGCGGGATGCGCAGTTTACTCATCACGATTGGCGCAAAGAGAATGATGAGCAGTACCACGAAGAAGATCAACGTAGGGTCGGTAATCGGTAAATATGCTGCCAATATACTCATATCGCTTGCAAAGGTACAACTTTTTTTTGGTTTTAGAAAAAAAAGTTGTACCTTTGCAGCCAAATTGTAACAATTAAAAGGAATTAGACTTATGAAAGTAGCAATTGTGGGTGCGAGTGGAGCCGTAGGACAGGAGTTCCTGCGTATTCTCGCCGAGAGGAATTTCCCGATGGATGAACTGGTGTTGTTTGGTTCTGAGCGCAGCGCAGGCAGGAAATACACGTTTAAGGGTAAGGAGATTGAGGTCAAATTGTTGCAGCACAACGATGACTTCAAGGGCGTGGACATCGCCTTTACCAGTGCTGGTGCCGGTACGTCGAAGGAGTTTGCCGAGACGATTACGAAATACGGTGCCGTGATGATCGACAATTCCAGTGCTTTCCGTATGGACGACGATGTGCCCCTGGTGGTGCCTGAGTGCAATGCCGAGGATGCCTTGAACCGTCCCCGTGGCATCATTGCCAACCCGAACTGCACAACCATTATGATGGTGGTGGTGCTCCAACCATTAGAAAACATCTCTCATATCAAGCGCATTCACGTGGCTTCTTATCAGAGTGCCTCTGGTGCTGGTGCCGCTGCGATGGCTGAACTGCAACAGCAGTACAAGGAGATGGTGGAAGAAGGCGAGGTAAAGACCATCAAGAAGTTCGCCCATCAGTTGGCCTACAACGTGATTCCGCAGATCGACGTGTTCCAGCCCAACGGCTATACGAAGGAGGAGATGAAGATGTTCAATGAGACCCGTAAGATCATGCACACCGATGCCAAGTGTTCGGCGATGTGTGTCCGTGTCTCTTCTCTGCGCTCCCATTCAGAGTCGGTGTGGATTGAGACCGAACGTCCCATCAGTGTGGAGGAGGCCCAGAAGGCGATTGCCGCCGCACCGGGTTGCACGTTGAAGGATGATCCCGCTACGCTGACTTATCCGATGCCTCTGGAGACAGCAGGTAAGGATGATGTCTATGTAGGTCGTATCCGCAAGGACCTGAGCGATGAGAACGGTCTGACCTTCTGGCTTTCCGGTGACCAGATCCGTAAGGGTGCCGCCCTCAATGCGGTGCAGATAGCCGAATACCTTGTTAAAGTAGGCAATGTTAAGTAAGGCATTATATAGGGCAGCCTGTTTGGCTGCCCTTATTTTCCTTTGCAGTTGTGGCACAGGCGACGATGATGGTCGTCGTCTGGGCGAATTGATTGTAGGTACTTGGCAGCGTGGCTGGGGCGAAGGTGATGTCATCATCGAGGGTGATACTGACTTGGAACCCGAGAATTTCTCCTACGACCGATTTGTCTTTATGCCCGACGGGAAATATAATGGCATGGTTCGCGATGGCTCCTTCTCAGCCTACGATGAGTTTGGAGATATCATCTACGAAGGAACCTACCGTTGCGACAATAATAACCTTAAATTGGAGTTTGTGAATGAGGAAGGACGCAGACAGACGATTCTCGCACAGGTCCTCTCCTTTACTGATGATACTATGACCTTACGTTACGAAAACGAGGACTACAACGTCACCGTGACCCTCATCCTCCGAAAAACTGCTCCATAGTCTTCTCTTTCCACTTTCTTGCGTCCCTTCGGTAGCAAGCGGCCTTGGGCCGAACGCCTCTTATTCATCTTCTTCTACATCTGCCAAGTGATAATAGCAGTCGTAGGTAATCTGATGATAGGCTGAGAAATACCCTAAGCATCCACCCGTGAAGTTTGGGATAGGATTCGTACCGGTATTGTCCATGATCTGCATGGAGTAGAGGTAGTCGTAAGCCCGTTGGTCGATGGCACGGATCTCAATGTGTAACTGATTGCCTTCCTGTAATACATCTTTGTCGCTGCTGCCTTCGCGGAAGAAGGTGAAGAGTTGTTGCAGTTCCTTGTTGGGGTTCTGGTCGTCGCGCATCACCGCCCAACGGTAGCCGATGCCGTTGCGATAGATGTGCATGAAGTACCAACTGTCTTCGTTGGGGATATCTTGGAGTCGCAGGTCACCGAATAGGATGCGCTCTGAGGCTACCTTCATCCAAACGAAACGGAATTGATTGAGTGTCGGTTCCCGTTGCATAGTGGAGGTGGAGGAGTAATGTTGTCCGTCGAGTTCTACGTCGATGGTGTAGGTGGTGCCTGCCTCACCCTTGAGCATTGATGCACGATAGAAACCGTTACGGTTATAGGGAATGTTCCATTGTTGTCCATTGTCGTCAGTGAGGGTGACTTTTGCACTGTTGATATCGCTGATGCTGTTGTTATCGTCCATCGCATTTGTCCGGCTAACACGCACCTCTGTCCCGTTATTCGACACAGAGGCCTCTACCACATAGAGCGGGTCGACTTGATGGTAGTCGACTTCGATTTCCTTCTCGCAGGAGACGAGAAGAATTAGAGATATGAGGGGTAGGAGGTAGGAGGTAAGAGGATACTTCATGGGTCAGAACATTATATTAAACGCGACAGACGGCACGATACCGAAAAGAGAATACTGCTTGGCTTTGGTACGGGCACCGTTCTCACTGTCCTCGAAATTAATGAGGTACGGGTTGTAGCGGTTGTAGAGATTATAGATGCTGAATACCCACTCGTGGGTGGAACGGCGATATCGCTTTGTCCAGACAGCGCTGATGTCCATACGGTGGTAATCGGGTGCACGGTAGCCGTTGCGCTCGGCATAGTAGTATATCCAGTTGTCCTCTATCTGGTACTTGCCGCTGGGAGCCGTGAAGGCCTGGCCGGTATTGAATACCCATGTGCCGTTGAGCATCCAGCGCTTTCCCAACCGATACATCGCCACGACACTGATGTCGTGCCGACGGTCGTTGTTGGCGTCATACCATCTGCCGCCGTTGACACCCGGGATGCGGGTCTTCGACCAGGAGAGGGTATAGGCGAGCCATCCTGTCAGTTTGCCCGTGTTCTTGCGGAAGGCGAATTCTGCACCGTAGCCTTTCCCCTCACCGGGCAGAATCAGACGCTCTATCTCGATTTCACTGCTGAAACTCTTGCCGTCGCGGTAGTCAAGCACGTTGTCTACTTTCCGGTAGTAGCCTTCGAGTGAGACATCGTAGGCCTGGTCAGCGGTGGCGGCAAAGAGACCGAGACTGATCTGGTCGGCAATCTCAGGTTTGACAATGTTACTGCTGAGGGTGTAACGGTCGAAGGGGGTGGAAGTATTCTGGTTCCGCAGGGCATGGATGTTCTGCGAGGTGCGGGCATAGGCGGTCTTTATGGACCATTGGCCATTGAGCATTGACCATTGATAATTGATGGAGGCACGGGGTTCGAGGGTGACGTGCGTCTTCACAATCTGGTTCTTGCCGTAGTTGTAGTACCAGCCGATGTCGCCGTTCTCCTCAATGTCGTAATAGAGGGAACCACCGAGGGGGGAGAACAAATCTGCCCGTAGGCCTGCCGAGGCTGTCAGACGGTCAGAAAACTTAAAGATGCCATTCAGCCATACCGCATTTTCCCAGGCGCGTCGCTGTTCTTTCACATGCTTTGTGACAAACTTCCACTCT
>JAGCRH010000119.1 GCA_017964785.1 Prevotella sp. | reverse complement strand
TCATTGACGACAACGATCAGCCTTGGCTCGTGTGGGGCTCTTTCTGGGATGGTATTCAGTTGGTGCGTCTCGACACGACGATGCATATAGCCAAGGGTGCCAAGCCCCGTACGATAGCCCGCCGTTATAATCTGAACGACAGGGATGCCAAGGCTGCACTGCCCATCAATCCGAATCCACCAAAGAATCCTACGTCCGACTTTGCCGGTCCTAACGCTATTGAAGCACCATTTATCTTCAAGCACAACGGATGGTACTATCTGTTTGTCTCCTGGGACTATTGCTGCCAGGGGGCGAAGAGTAATTACCGTGTGGCAGTAGGTCGTAGTCGTTCTGTTGAAGGGCCCTATCTCGACAGCAAGGGCTTTGACATGCGCTATGGCGGAGGTAATCTCTTCCTCGAAGGCGACAAGAAGGCATATGAGGCCGCAGGACACTGTGCTGCCTATCACATAGACGGGCAGGATATCTTTATCTGTCATGGCTACAGTGTTGCCCAAGGAGGAGCCTCAGTGCTCATCCAGCGTCCTATCCGTTGGACACCTGACGGCTGGCCAACATTGGTGAACTAAACTAATGAAAAGTGAAAATGCGAAAAGTTATGAACAATATGGTTAATGTAAAAAAAGTTAGTTGGATAAATTGGTTGAAAACAGTTATAATGCTTTTCGCTTTTCACTTTTCCCCGAATCCTTGTTTCTCCCAGTCATGGACTGCTGACAATGGCAATGGAACATATACCAACCCACTGTTTTACGACGAGTTTTCTGATCCTGATATCCTTCGTGTGGGAGACGATTATTATCTGGCAGGTACAACGATGCATACTGTGCCGGGACTGGTCATTCTCCATTCAAAGGACTTGGTGAACTGGGAGAATATCTCGTATTGCTTCGACCGTTTCGACTTTACCGACGATGCCTTCTCGCTTAAGAACCACAAAGAGATATACGGTCAGGGTGTCTGGGCACCTGCTATTCGTTATGCCAATGGTCTGTTCTATGTCTTCACCAATATCAACGGCAAGGGCTTGCAGTGCTATACCTCCAAGGATATCCGGGGACCTTGGAAGCATCACAACATGAAGGGACGGATCTACGACCTCTCCGTGCTTTTCGATGACGACGGAAAGATTTATGCCATCCATGGCTACGGAGAAGTGAAGTGTACAGAATTGAGACCAGATATGAGTGGTCCAATCGAAGAGACGGAGCGTACCATCATTCCTGAGGGCAATGCAGTTGGCGAGGGGCATCATATATATAAAATAGGTGGTATCTACTACCTCATCTCTACCGATTACAAGCCCAATGGTCGTACCCTCTGTTCACGTTCCAAGAGTATCTGGGGACCCTACGAGACGATCACCATCACTGCCGATGAGACCTTCGGCTATCATGCGGCCCCCACCACACAAATGCCACATGGTGAGAAATACCGCATCGGCGAAGATGGTACGAAGTTCGTTATCCCTGAAGTGGATCAGGACGCTACGGCTTGCACCAATATCCATCAGGGGGGTATCGTGGAAGATCAGAGCGGACAGTGGTGGGCTTTGCTCATGATGGATTTCCATTCCATTGGCCGTACGGTCACTCTCGCCCCCATCACTTGGAAAGACGGCTGGCCAATGCTTGGGCTTGAGGGAAATCTGGGTCGTGCGCCACGCACATGGCTCAAGCCGCAAATCAATGCCAATGTCATGCCCCATGCTCCTTATGAGCGCAACGAGGACTTCAATACAAATACGCTGGGACGCGTGTGGCAATGGAACCATAACCCGGATGACACAAAGTGGAGCCTTCGTAAGGGTCGTCTGCGTCTTCAGTCGATGCCTGCCGACCAACTCATGTGGGCGCGTAACGCCCTCACCCAACGTGTGATCGGTCCCACATCCATTACGACTGTCGAACTCCACACCAAAGGTATGAAGGATGGAGATGTGGCTGGTTTGGGCAATATCAATGTACCTTGTTCGTGGATAGGTGTCGTCAAACATGGCAAACAGTCGATCCTACGCTGTTTCGAACAGGCCATCAATGACACAATCGACACGCCAGTAACGGCAGAGAAACTTTGGCTTCGAATGGTGGGTGACTTCGACAACGATCGTTCCCACTATGAATATTCACTTGACGGTTCTACTTTCCAGAAGATAGGCCGCGAGATGCCACTCTCTTACCAACTCATCTCCTTCCAAGGCTCGCGCCATGCCCTTTTCGTCTTCAACCACAAAGGACAGGAAGGCGGTTTTGCCGAATTCGACAATTTTACTGTCGACGAGCCTGATGCCGACCGTAGCGGTAATCTTCCTTATGGAAAGACCATTCGCATTATCAACCTTGCCACAGGCAAACCGATGATTGCCCTGCCGCATGGTTTAGTGTATGACACTGAGGTTACAGACAAGAACTCACAAACCCGTTTCCGCATAATCGACAAAGGTCAGGGGAAAGTGATTCTCCAGTGTGAGGACGGGCGCTACCTTTTCTGCTCAGGTTTTGGCATTGCCGGTGATGTCCGTCTGACCACTGACGAAACAAAGGCTGAAATCTTTATGTGGCAGGACTATCTCAACCATACTTTCATGCTTATGTCCATGCGCACCCACCGATATATTGGCAAAAGTCCCACAACGGGCAGTCCTTACTCCATGGACTTCACGGGTTCTGACCCTGCCCGTCGCAATGGTGCTGTCTTTCGCTGGGAAGAACAATAGTGATAGAAGAGAAGCAAGGGGGCTGGCGTTTTGCCAGCCCCCTTGCTTTATTTCTTCACCTTATATAGTCGGAACGACATAGCGGGGATATCGTCGAGGAGCAAGGTGGCACCCTTGCCTGCATCCAGTTTCAGCGTGCCGTTCTTTGGGGTGATGCGCTCAGGATTATCGAGGGTATTCTCATCATCCATGCCATTGTGGCTGAGGGTGATTGTCTGCGCCATACGCTCACCTTTCATGCCTGTCAACTGAATGCTGACAGGCTGCGGCTGCTTCGAGGTATTGATGAGCTTGATGATGACCTCGCCTGTATTCGCGTCGAAGACAGAAGAAGCGAAGAGACCGTCCTGTCCTGCCTGACCTGCAATGGGCTGTTTGTTCATCGTCATTTGCAGAACGTTGGTTCCCTTGTTGGCTGCATACATCTGTTGCACATAGTAACTGCACGACTTGAACATACGGAGGTTGTCGTACCAGATGAGGTCCGGACGCCACTGCCAGCCCTCTATATGGGCGAAGAGCGGAGCATAGGCCGTCATATAGACCACATCAGCATTACGCTCCAAGTCGGTCATAAAGGCAGCCTCAAGGATAGAGGCCTCGTAGTGGTTCCACTTCTTGCCGTTAGCACCGTGACAGGCATACTCGCCGGCAAACACCTTCGGGCCTTTACGGTCATAGTGCTCATAGCGCAGGGCACCACAGAACTCACCATACTTCTCCTTGCCCTCGGCATTGCCTAAGAACCATGACTCGGGACGGTAGAAATGCTCGTCGACAAGATCAGCCTTCAAGCGTTTCATAGCCTCCCAACCTTTTTCAAACATCTTACCTTCGGAGTCAGGGCCGCTGGTGCCGACAATCTGGATATTAGGATACTTGGCCTTGATAGCAGCCACAAAAGGTTCCAAACGCTTAAAGTACAGATCGTCCCACTGCTCATTGCCCACACCAATAAACTTCATATTAAAGGGTTCCGGATGTCCCATCTCAGCACGTTTACTACCCCACTCGCTGTCGGCAGGGCCGTTGGCAAACTCTATCAGGTCAAGACAGTCCTGAATATAGGGCTGCAATTGGTCATAAGGCACATGGGCAGTATCGTCGTCCCAATTCTGGAACTGACAGGCCATTCCTACATTCAATACAGGAAGTGGCTCGGCACCGATATCCTCAGAGAGTTGGAAGAACTCGAAGAATCCGAGACCGTATGACTGGAAATAGTCAGGATAGAAACGGTAGGGGAAGGTATACTCCCAACGGTTCTCGTTTAATGGACGATTCTCTACGGGACCGATGGTGTTCTTCCACTGATAACGAGTGGCAAGATCAACACCCTCCACGATACAACCGCCAGGGAAGCGCAACAAGCCGGGATGCTCATCGGCAAGAGCCTGAGCCAGATCACGACGCATGCCGTTCTTGTGGTTCTTGAAGGTGTTCACGGGGAAGAGCGACACATGCTCCAAGTCCACCCCGTTCTTGCCATCGAGGAAGATACGCAACTGCGCCTTGGCAATGGTACGGGGCGACTTCATCACCACCTCATATTGTTTCCACACGGGAGAGTTAATGGTCAGTTTGGCCTCAGCAAACTCCTGATGCTCCTCCATCGTGGCACGGTCTATGAACTGTATAATCATGTTACCCGTACCATAGGGTGCTCTCGCCCAGACAGAAAAACGGTATTCCTCGCCCTGATGCAGACCAATGCCGAAGAAACCATTGTTGCTTAGTCCTGAACGACGCTCCTTGTGACCTGGGTCGCGCAACTGCACATAGTGCGGACAACGCTCGAAGGGACCATCATCTTTCACACTGAAATTACCAAAAGCCTCCCAACCCATCAGATGGTCGGGAAACTCAAAAGAGCGGTTCTTGACCAATTCACCATACAAGCCACCGTCGGCAGCATAATTAATGTCTTCAAAGAACAGACCGTACATTGTGGGCTGCACGGGTGCACCAATCTTCTTCGTGTTCACCTCCATCATGTGGCTCTGGGCCAACACTGCGACGCAGGAAAACAGTGCAAAAGCACCTGTAATAATTCTTAATTTCATCTCTTTTTAGTTTAGAAGTTACTAGTTTTAATACGATTCTGATGCAAAATTAGTTAAAAAATTGATGAATCATTTGTTTTTTCGAAGAAAAGAAGTAATTTTGTGAATTATTAATATTTTGGTAAGATATGAAGAGAATTTTAATTGCAGAGGACAATGACAGTAATTTCATCCTGATGACGTATATCTTGAAGAAATACTATCAGTTTGATCGTGCCAAAAATGGGCAGGAGGCTGTTGACATGGTTGAGAAAAACAACTATGATCTAATTCTAATGGACATCAAGATGCCTGTCATGGATGGAATGGAAGCAACCAGACTGATCAAAGAGAAGCAGCCCAACCTCCCGATCATTGCCTTGACAGCCAATGCTTTTGACAGTGACCGTCAGTTGGCATTCGAGGCCGGATGCGATGAGTTCCTGCCAAAGCCCATCAGTAGCGATGTCTGTCTGAAGACTATCTCCAAGTTTATTGAAGATTGAGAAAAGCGAGTCATATACCTCCAAGATTGAAGAATTATGCTTGACAAAGATAGAGGGTTGTATATAGCCCACTGCGCCAATGGTGCGCTTAGTATCACAGGTAAGATGGCCAACCGCCACGGACTCATTGCGGGAGCCACAGGTACAGGTAAGACCGTCACCCTGCAGGTGATGGCAGAGACCTTCTGTCAGGCAGGCGTGCCCTGTTTCATGGCAGATATGAAAGGTGACCTCAGTGGTATCTCACAGGTGGGACGACTCAGTGGATTTATTGAGAAGCGTCTGCCGGAGTTCGGTATTGAGAACCCGCAGTTCCAGGCTTGTCCTGTGAGGTTCTTCGATGTCTTCGGCGAACAGGGTCATCCTATGCGCGCCACCATCTCACAGATGGGACCGTTGCTGCTGTCACGCCTGATGCAACTCAACGAGACGCAAGCCGGTGTACTCACCATCGTGTTCCGCATTGCCGACGAACGCGGCCTGCAACTCATCGATGTCAAGGATCTGCGAGCCATGCTCGATTGGGTGTCACAACATGCCAAGGAATACAGGACGAAATATGGAACGGTGACGAGTATGACTGTCGGTTCCATCCAGCGCGCCCTATTGCAGTTGGAGAGCCAGGGGGCCGACAAGTTCTTCGGTGAACCGTCGTTCGACATCTACGACCTGATGCAGTGTGAGGGCGGTAAGGGTGTGATGAACGTATTGGCAGCAGACAAACTGATGCAGCAGCCAAAACTCTACTCTACCTTCCTCTTGTGGCTGATGAGCGAACTCTACTCCACCCTGCCCGAAGTAGGCGACCTGGAACTGCCGAAACTCGTGTTCTTCTTCGACGAGGCACACATGCTCTTCACAGATACCTCGAAGGCCCTGCTCGACAAGATTGAACAGGTGATCCGTCTCATCCGCTCGAAGGGCGTGGGTATCTACTTCATCACCCAGAGTCCGTCGGATATCCCCGAAAATATCCTCGGACAACTTGGTAACCGTGTACAACATGCCCTTCGTGCCTATACGCCGAAAGACCAAAAAGCCGTCAAGACTGCTGCAGACACTTTCCGTACCAACCCGGCGTTCAAGACCGATGAGGCCATCATGAACTTGGAGACCGGTGAGGCGCTCGTCAGTTTCCTCGACGAGAAGGGTGCTCCCTCCGTGGTGGAGCGCGCCAAGGTGCTCTTCCCTTTGTCACAGATCGGAGCCATCACGGAAGGACAACGACTCGACCTCATCAAGCAGAGCCGCATCTACGGCAAATACGACACACCTATCGACCGTGAGAGTGCCTTCGAAGTGCTGGTAGAAGAAGCCGAGCGACAACTGGCAGAGCAGGAACGGCAAACGGAGATCGAAATCCCCAAGCCTTCCGGCAAAGCCGCTAAGGCAGAGAAAGCCGAGAAGAAAAAACCCGGTATGATGAGTAAGGTGGGCAAGGCCATTATGACAGCACTCACCTCTACAGTTGCTGCCCTCCTCGGTACCTGGGTCAGCGATAAGATTTCCGGTAAGAAGACAAAGTCTAAGACCTCTGCCAAGGAGAAAGTCGTGAAGAATGCCACCAGTGCCGCCACCCGTACCATCACCAGGGAACTGACGCGTGACATCCTCGGCAACCTCGTCAAATAGTCCCTCAGCCGCACGACAATCATTAGCCCATGGATATTTTAAGAGCCTTAACTGCTACATTATTGAGCATCACGACAGCCACCATTACAGTGGCTCAGGATGCTGTTACCGACAGTGTCGTCAGCAGTTCAGGCGACAGCAACAGAAATGTGCTGATGAATGCTGCTTCCGTCTCGCAACCCCGCCAGATATCCCTGGGTCTGCCCATCTCTGGCCATGCCTATCTCTATGAGGACGGTCTGCCGGTATCCTACTATAACTATCAGGTCTATCCCTACAAGTCGTGGCACAGTGGTGTCAGTCATGAGTCTGTACGGACAACAGGGCCGCAGGATATGGCACTGAAATATGGTGTCATTACCTATAGTGTAGACAGTTACTCCAAACTGGCTGGTGACACCTTCGAGGGCAAACTCAATTACACGTTCAATCACCTCGGCCGTCACGCCATAGATGCGAACGTCTCGACACCTGTCGGAAAAGGCTGGGGCCTCAGCATCGGCACCTATCACAACATGGATCCTGGTAGCAACCATCTCGACATGACGACCTTACAGGAGAGCATCCACTTCTACAAGGCTGCTGTCTCAAAGACCTGGAACGAAGGCAGGGGCAAGGCGGGTCTCATCTACCAGTATTCGCATAACAAGGAGATCACCGAGAACTACGGTCCCTTCATCTTCGTGGGCGACGGTAGCGTAAAGGAGTACGACGGTTTCAAGTTAGGTATAGACCAATATCGTCCGGCCAACAAGATGGTGAAATACCTGGATGTGGCCACAGGACGGATGACGGAACAGGACATCGATGATGCGAACATCAATCAGGTGCACAATGTGAACTTCCTGCTGAACTACCACTGGGACAATGGTCTCCGACTGGCTGTCCACAGCAAGTTCAAGCATGGCCATTCCTTCCGTGCCAACCCCAACATGATGGGGGTGAGCGAGGCCACTGCCGGAAGCGGATACACCTATGAGGACGGTACCCTCTATACAGGAAAGGTACAGACACGCCGCATGCTGCATTTCGATGGCTTCGAACATTCATGGATGACCAATGCCGAACTGACAGGCAAGTCCAAGGATCACCGACACAGTTGGCGGGCAGAGGTGGACTACTGGCTCAATGCCGGCGGCACGGAGACCTCGATGTATCTCTATGGCCACGAGGCAAAGAAAGACCCGAAACTACTGTTGCTCAATGGCAGCGAGGGCTATTCCTACAACTCCTACGCCGAGTATTACGACGGACATGAGCACAAACTGTTCGCGCTGGCCTCCGACGAGTGGAACGTCTCCAACCGCCTCTGGCTCTATGGAGGTGTCCGATTGGAATACCTGAATGTGCGAGGCTGGGCTGCCAATGAACCACATAAGGGTAATGCCCGTCACCCTTGGTTCAGTCTGGCGGATCAGGATGTTGAGAAGAACCATTTCAACAACAACCACTTCAACTACGCCTTCATTGCCAGCGCACGCTACGCCTTACTCCCAGGGTTTGGCTTACAGGCAGAATACTCCACTGCCACCATCCACTCCCAGTTGTTCCACTACGGCACCTACAACTATCCCACGCAGGAGAGCATGCCCACGAACTATTTCCGGGGCGGTATCTACTGGAAGAACAAATGGATCGACCTCACCTCGCAGATGACCTACATCAGCATGAAGAACTCGCAGGAACGCCCCAATTTCAGTCATGTGCTGACCAAGGATGTCGGTGATATGAAGGCAGGCATGAGTGAGTCGTTCACCACCCCGTTCTTCTACGACATGGCGACACTCGGGTGGCTCACCGACGCGATAATCACCCCCATCGACGGACTGAGCATCCATGTGATGTTCACCATCCGCGACCCGAGGTATAAGAACTTTAAGATCACCCCCACTTTCAGCGATGGTGTGACGGAGGAGTACGATTTCACCGACAAGACCATCACTGCCCTCTCGAAGACGGAGTTAGAGATTGAGCCTTCCTACCGTTTCGGCAACTGGCGAGTATGGCTGAGTGCCAGGTATTTTAGCAAACAGTACATCAACAAGACCAACTCACTCTATTTCAACGGACGTTGGGAGACCTTCGGAGGGGTGGACTTCAAACTGAACCGCTACCTGAGTTTTTCGGCAAGTGTGGTGAACATCCTCAACCAGAAAGGTGCCAGTGGTTCCATCCCTGCTGCCGACCTGATCACGGATCCCTCACGTTACAAGAACTATGTGATGTCAGGCACGTTCATCCGTCCCTTCACCTTTGAGTTCACAACCAAACTCAGTTACTAAATCATTCGCACACCGTGTAGATATACTGCCCTCTGTCGACGGTAGTATAGTGATAGGTGGTGGTGTCTATCACGTTTTTCATATCATTGCTGATACCCGTGCCAACGCGTTTCATCGTGGCCTCCTTCTTCGTCCAGAGACGGATAAAGGCGGAGGCAGGATTATCAGACGACTCTATCTCACGGATCTCGGCATCGTTCATGGTGTAACGGACGAGTGACTCTTTGTATTCGCGTATCGACTCCACATCGACGCCAACGGGGTGGTCGCTGATGACGCAGACTGCCGCCTCCTTACAATGGCTCAGGTTAAAATAGATGTCGGGATGGTCTACAATCGAGGGCTTGCCGTGCTCGTTGTATTCGAAGACAGGGTTCTCCGTGATGCCGTATGTCTCGCGCAGGCCTTTCTTTAATAACAGGTACGCGAGCACACAGAGCCGTTGTCCCTGTTCGTGTTTGAACCGGAGTGCCTGTTCCCGCCGCTGCGCCGAAATCTCTCCCAACGCCGCTTCAAGATCAAACGCCCATATCTCCTCACTCACTAATATACTCATTTGTTTATTCCAACCCAATCTCCGGCATGGGAATTTTCCGATTTGCATTCTCCTTGGCACCAAGGTCCACGAGTTCACGTCCCTTCTGCACCACACTCTGCCGACCTGATATCAGTTTGTTGTTCGTGCTGTCGTACGCCTCCTGTACCTTATGCAGTTTCTCGCCCAGATCGTTATACCGCTGGATGAAATCCCCCAGACGGTCCAGCAACTGCTCGGCGAGACCGAACACCTTCTGTTGGTTCTCCGCCTGCTGGTTCTGTACCCAGGCGATATGGATCATGTGCAGGATACCCAACAGGTTCTGCTCGCCTGTCACAAACACTTTCTTTTCAAATGCCTCGCGCCAGAGCGTCGGATCATTGGCGAGTGCCAACTGCAACGACGACTCGAAAGGCACGAACATAATCACAAAGTCCACGGCGTCGCGTCCATTCTTGATATACTTCGAATAGTCCTTGCGGGCCAGTTCGTTCACATGCTGCCGCACACTCTTGATATGATCCTGCAAATAGCGTTCCTTCTCCTCCGGCGTCTCGGCATTCACGTATTTCTCGTAAGCCACCAGCGACACCTTCGAGTCGACGATGGCATCCTGTCCCTGCGGATAGTGCAAGATCACGTCAGGCTGCATCTCGCGCCCTGTCTCGTCATTTTTCAACGGACGCCCCATCTCATCACGGAGTCGTGTCTGTACCTCGTAGTGGATACCCTCGGTCAGCCCTTGCGAGGCAAGAAGGTCACCCAGGATGATCTCGCCCATGTTACCGCTCACCTTGTTATCGCGCCTAAGCACGTTCGTCAGACTGTCCGTCTTCTCGCCGAGTTGCTGTGTCTGCTGCATCATCATCTTCATCTGCTCTGCGAAACTGGCGGAATAGCCTGCCGACTTCTCATCATTTTCATGAATAGCCTTGCGCACCTGTTCCATCGTCTCCCGAAGCGGTTGGGTGATGCCCATCATCGTCTCCGTGTTCTGCTCCTTCAACTTGGCAGCACTTGCCTCCAACAACTGATGGGCCATATTCTTGAATTGAGACTCGCGGGCCTCCAACTCCTCCTTCAGTCGCATAGCATCCTCAGCCTTCTGCTGCTTCATCAACTCTATCTCCCGACCCTGACTCTCGGACTTCGCATGCAGGTCTTTATTCTCGGCCTCCAGGTGCTGCACACGACTGGTGGCCGAAGCCAACTGCTCCGACTTCATCGACAACTCAATATCCTTCTTGCCGCCCTCGATACGGAGCGTGTCCATCTTACGGTCCATGAGCAGGTAGAGCACCACCGCTCCCACCGCTATACCTATAATAATATAGAGTGCAATCATCATCTTTCGACTAATTTTGATGCAAAAATACAAAAAAAGCCACAGATTGCGCAGATTTTCACAGATATTTTGTATCTTTGCGCCATAAAACTTATTATCTTAACATTCAAAACCCTTTTAAACTCAACAATTATGGATTACAAGATTATCGACATCGAAGGTGTAGGCGACGTTTACGCAGAGAAACTGGTTGCCGCTGGTATCAACAAAGTGAGCGAACTGCTCGAGAAGTGTGCTGCTCCCAAGGGCCGCAAGGAACTGGCTGAGGCCACTGGCATCAGCGAGAAACTGATCCTCCGTTGGACCAACCATGCAGACCTCTTCCGTATCAATGGCGTAGGTCCTCAGTTCTCTGAACTGTTGGAGAAGGCTGGCGTCGACACCGTCAAGGAGTTCCGTCACCGTATCGCCGAGAACCTCCAACCGAAACTGGAGGAGATCAACGCCCAGTTCCACATCTGTGGCCGTGTGCCCGCTGTCAGCGAGATCCAAAAGATGATCGACCAGGCCAAGGAACTTGAGCCGAAGATGACCTACTAAAACTCTCATCCACAAAAGTGACAAGGGATATGCCAGACAGACATATCCCTTTATCTTTATATCTCTTCAAAGATTATACTAACCAGTCACTTTCCAGTAACTGAAATCTGAACCTGATCCATCTTTGATGATCTTTGCCTTCCACATGCATTGACGAGAAATCCCCTAATGACAACACATCCATTCCTAACAAAGCCTGTTCGTTGTCACTGTTCATAACGTATATGCTTTCTGCCACGACTCACTATAACAGGACTCGGTATGTTTGGGTTCCGTTCCCCAATCCTGTTAATTGATGGTACTTGCTTGAATTTCTTTGTATCCATTTTGTGGCTATTTATGTTTTCGGTTGCAAAGATAGACATTATTTCCGAATGTTCCAAATGTTTAAAGAAAAAACTTCGAATTTCTTTTGAGATTTCAGATTAATTGTGTATCTTTGCACGGTAAAACTATAGTTCACTAACGGAAATAAAGTAAAAGCAATATGAAACAGAGACTACTTTCCACCATTCTGATAGCCCTCGCCATCATCCTCCCCCAGAAATTCTGGGCCCAAGAACCGTACGCAGTATTCAGCGACAACAACACCGTGCTGACGTTCTATTATGACGACCAGAAAGCGGCACGCGACGGTATGGGTGTCGGGCCTTTTAAAAGCAGTGATTGGGTTAGTTGGAAATGGGGAAAAGAAATAATTACAAATGTGGTATTTGATGCCTCTTTCGCCAATTGTACTACATTGACAAGTACTGCTTACTGGTTTAGTGGATGTGAATACCTTATCTCGATAACAGGCATCAGCAACCTAAAGATAGACAATGTGACAGACATGAATAATATGTTTAATTATTGTTCTCGTCTGACAAGCCTTGACCTGAGTGGATTTAAAACTGATAATGTGACAAACATGTACAGCATGTTTGGGGATTGTTCTCATCTGACAGATCTTGACATAAGCGGATTCAACACTCAAAATGTGACGAACATGCAAGCCATGTTCTCTGGTTGTTCTCGTCTGACAAGTCTTGACCTGAGCAACTTTAAGACAGACAATGTGATCTACATGAATCATATGTTCTATGGTTGTTCCAGCCTAACTAGCCTTGACCTGAGTAAATTCAAGACAGACAATGTGACGAGTATGAGTTGGATGTTTGGGAATTGTTCTCATCTAACGGATCTTGACATAAGTGGATTCAACACTCAAAACGTGACGGATATGTCTGACATGTTCATGAATTGTTCTAGTATGACAAATCTTGACCTGAGCATTTTCAATACTGATAATGTGACTGTTATGAGTTATATGTTCAGAGGATGTTCCAGCCTGACAGGCCTTGATTTGAGCAACTTCAATACGGAAAACGTGACAGACATGAGTTGGATGTTCTATGATTGTTCCAGCCTAACAAGTCTTGGCTTGAGCATATTTAAAACAGATAATGTGACGAATATGAGTTGGATGTTCTATGGTTGTTCCAGCCTAACTAGCCTTGACCTTAGTGGATTCAAAACTGATAATGTGATAGACATGTCCAGCATGTTTGGGAAGTGTTCTCATCTGACGAATCTTGACATAAGTGGATTCAACACTCAAAACGTGACGAGCATGAACAATATGTTCTCCGAATGTTCAAGTTTATCAAGTCTTGACATAAGCGGATTTGAGACAGAGAATGTAAAAGACATAAGAGGCATATTCTCTAATTGTTCTAAACTGACTAGCCTTGACATAAACTGTTTCAAAACGGGTAATGTGGAGTTAATGGGTGGTATGTTTGGGGACTGTCTTACTCTAAAAACAATATATGTAGGTAACGGATGGGATACCAGCAAGGTGTCTTATGGTGATAACATGTTCAAAGACTGTACGCACCTCGTCGGCGGTAAAGGCACACACTATGATGCAAACCATACAGACTACACCTACGCCCATATCGATGGTGGAACCAGCAATCCCGGCTACTTCACTCATAGCGGTGACGAGCCTTGGGTTGATCCAACAGGTCCGGAGCCTTATGCTGTGCTGAGCGACAACAACTCCGTGCTGACGTTCTACTACGATGACCAGAAAGCAGCACGCAATGGTATGGATGTTGGGCCGTTCAGTTCATCCGATGATAGGCCTTGGCATAATCAGAGGGAGCAGATTACCAATGTTATGTTCGACCCGTCGTTCGCCAATTGCACGACGCTGACCAGTACGGCGAACTGGTTTAATGTCCTACAAAACCTGAAGAAAATAGATAATATTCAGTATTTGAACACAGACAACGTGACGGATATGTCGTTGATGTTCAACTACTGTGGCTTGGAGAGCCTTGATGTGAGCCACTTCAATACGGAGAATGTGACGAATATGCTTCAGATGTTCTGTGGCCTGTCCCATTTGTTTAACCTTGATGTGAGCAATTTCAATACTTCGAAAGTGACAAACATGGATATGATGTTCTGGGATTGCTATCTCCTAACCAGTCTTGATGTGAGCCACTTCAATACAGAGAATGTCACAAGTATGATGGGCATGTTCAACAACTGCGCTTCTCTATCAAGTCTTGGCGTAAGCACTTTTAATACTGACAAGGTGACAAATATGTCATATATGTTTGACCGTTGCTCTGGTTTGGCAAGTATTGACGTGACCACTCTCAATACTGCCAACGTGACATCAATGAACAGTATGTTCAATGGTTGTTCCGGCCTGACAAGCCTTGACCTGAGCAACTTCAAGACGGACAACGTGACGAGCATGGAATATATGTTCAATGGCTGTTCCAGCCTGACAAGCCTTGATTTGAGTAGTTTTAATACTTCGAATGTAACATATGACGCAAATAATTACATATACGGAATACAATCTATGTTCGCAGGCTGTTCTGCCTTGACTACAATTACGGTTAGTGATGGTTGGACCACTGCTAATCTGACGGAGAGTGCAGATGTATTTAAAGATTGTACCAGTCTCGTGGGTGGTGCAGGCACAACCTATGACGCAAACCATACTGACTACACCTATGCCCATATTGACGGAGGTACGGCAAATCCCGGCTACTTCACAGACAAGAACGCCCCCATTCAGACCTTTGCTGAGTACATCTGGGAGACAGGTACCAACAATAACTGGGGTTCAGAAGCACAGCCACTCTATTGTGCTGACGGTAGCGGTAAATACGTAGGATTT
>JAGCRH010000118.1 GCA_017964785.1 Prevotella sp. | reverse complement strand
TAGTCCGAAGTCGGGCGTCAAGATGGCAGGTAAGTTCAATGACTCCATTTGCACAGATGATTTTGAGGATTAAAGGAATACGCAGAGTGCGCACACAACGACAGCGAACAGGGCTACACCCTCGACGAATGCGGCTGTCAGGATCATGTTGGTACGGATGGTACCTGCTGCCTCGGGCTGACGGGCGATGGCGTCCATGGCGTTACCACCGATACGACCGATACCCAGACCGGCTCCAATTGCTGCAATACCTGCGCCGAGACCGGCACCAAACTTAGCAAGACCAGCAGCGGCTTCTGCTGCTAAAAGAATTGATGTAATCATAACTTTAATTTTTTTAGTTGTTAATTATTTAATATATCTCTAAATTCTTAATTCTTTATAAAAAACTATTAATGTCCCTCATGTTCTGGATGAGCCAGGCCGATGAAGACGGCACTGAGCATGGTGAAGACATACGCCTGGATGAAGGCTACCAGGAACTCCAGGCAGTTCATGAAGAGCATCATCACGAAACTGAGCAGGGTCAGTCCGGAACCGAGTATCGCATTCACGGACCATCCGATGAAGATGATCGCCGTAAACGACAGGATAATGGCGTGACCAGCCATCATGTTGGCAAACAGACGGACCATCAGCGCGAAGGGCTTGGTGATGATACCGAAGAGTTCGATGATCGGCATGATAGCCACCGGATAAGCCTTCAGGAAGGCAGGCACATCGGGCCAGAAGATCTCCTTCCAGTACTCCTTGTTGCCGAACAGGTTGATGGCCAGCATCGTACAGAGTGCCAAGAAGAACGTGATGTTGATGTTGCCCGTCACATTGGCACCACCAGGGAAGATGGGCAACAGACCCAGCATATTGGTGATGAGGATGAAGAAGAAGGCCGTCAACAAGTAGGGTGCATAGGGACGGTAGTGCTTCTCGCCGATGGAGTCCTTGATGAGGTCGTCGTTGATCGACATCACCAGCATCTCCACCATGCCTACGAATCCCTTCGGCACATCCTTGGTGGGGTCGTGCTTCTTGTACCAACGGGCACAGCCGAGGAAGATGCACAGCATGATGATGACGACAATCCATATCTGCAACACACTCTTGGTGATGCTGATATCCCACGGACGCACACTCGTGCCGTCGGAAAGCCGTTCGTAGATCTTGCCGTTCTTCTCCTCGTTGAAGTAGAAGCCCATATAGTCCTTTCCCTCTTCCATCGCCTCCTCGATGCGCGAACTGCAGAAGACGTGCCACTCTCCGGTGGCTTCGCTCCTGACGATCACAGGCAGAGGAATGCTGATATGCTTGCCGCCGATGGTGGTGATGTGCCACTCATAGGCATCAGCGAGGTGTCCGAGCACTATCTCCTTCACGTCTATCCCCTCACTCTCACTGGCCGACAGCGGTGTGCCGGCAGCAAAAAGGAAGGTGAGGCATAAAAGCAAATATCTCATTTTCTTTGGTTTATACGTTTTGTTTAAATCTCTTCTCTATCTTGACGAAATACCAGGTATCGTAGATGAGAATCACGAAATAGTAAATCAGGAAGGTGACGACGAAGAACTTGATGGAGGCCTGATCGTCCGCCATAAAACAGTAGGCCAGAACGATGACGATACCGACAAACATACGGAAGGCCGATGCAGCCATGTAGAGTGTCGGCAGACTGGCTGGCGATGACGATGACACCCACTTCCACACAAGTCCGTAGGCGATACAGGCCACCAATTGAAACACCGCCGAGATACAGATAGGCATCGTCATCAGCGCTACGTCACCTTTCAGGTTGACATAGAGCAGCGCCAACAGGGTCAGCCCTGCTATCAGACAGATGCTCTGTCTCAGGTAGGTGTTTACAACGTCCTTAGTCATGCGGATGGAGTTCTACACAAAGACTTACCTTATTCTTCTGTACCTCCACGAAGCCTCCGGCAATCACAATGGCGTGCTTACCGTCGGCAGCGGCATAGACCACCTCACCCTCTCCCAGCAACGAGATAATCGGTGCGTGGTTGGTGAGTATCTCGAACTGTCCCATCGCGCCAGGCACCAGGACGCTCTCAACGGCTCCGTCGTATTCAACCTTCTCAGGGGAAACTATTCTCAACTGCAGCATAATGTTCAATGTTCAATGTTCAATGTTCAATAAACATCACGCCTTCGCGGCTTCGAGCAGTTTCTTGGCTTTCTCCTTCGCATCCTCGATGGTACCGACGTTCAGGAAGGCCTGTTCGGGCAGATCGTCCACCTCGCCGTCGAGGATGGCGTTGAAGCCCTTGATGGTATCTTCGATAGGCACCATCACACCGGGCAGACCCGTGAACTGTGAGGCCACAGAGAACGGCTGCGAGAGGAAACGCTGCACACGACGGGCACGGTTCACCGTCAGTTTATCCTCGTCGGAGAGTTCGTCCATACCGAGGATGGCGATGATGTCTTGGAGTTCCTTGTAGCGCTGCAAGATCTCCTTCACACGCTGGGCACAGTCGTAGTGCGCCTTACCCACAATCAGCGGGTCGAGGATACGGGAGGTAGAACCCAGCGGATCCACAGCCGGATAGATACCCAACTCGGCAATCTTACGATCCAGCACCGTCGTCGCATCCAAGTGCGTGAAGGTAGTGGCAGGAGCAGGGTCGGTCAAGTCGTCGGCAGGCACATACACAGCCTGTACGGAGGTGATAGAGCCCTTCTTCGTCGAGGTGATGCGCTCCTGCATCGTACCCATCTCCGAGGCCAGCGTCGGCTGGTAACCTACGGCAGAAGGCATACGGCCCAACAGAGCCGACACCTCAGAACCTGCCTGTGTGAAACGGAAGATGTTATCGATGAAGAATAGGATATCGGCAGCGCCGCCGTCCTTACCACCGGCATCACGGAAGCCCTCGGCCACCGTCAGTCCGGAGAGTGCCACAGAGGCACGGGCCCCGGGAGGCTCGTTCATCTGTCCATACACCAGGGTGGCCTGGCTCTTCTTGAGTTCCTCAGGATCCACGAGACTCAGATCCCACTTACCCTGATCCATCGCCTCACGGAACTTCTCACCGTAGCGGATCACGCCCGACTCAATCATCTCACGGATGAGGTCGTTACCCTCACGGGTGCGCTCTCCCACGCCGGCGAAGACGGAGAAGCCGTTGTGGCCCTTGGCGATGTTGTTGATCAACTCCATGATGAGCACCGTCTTTCCCACACCGGCACCGCCGAAGAGTCCGATCTTACCACCCTTCATATAGGGCTCCAGCAAGTCGATCACCTTGATACCCGTCGCCAGAATCTCCTTCTTAGTGGAGAGTTCCTCAAACGAGGGTGCCTCACGGTGAATGGGATAGGCTCCCGCCATGTCGAGTTGTTTCATACCGTCGATAGGCTGTCCGATCACGTTCAGCATTCGACCTTTAATCTGATCGCCGGCAGGCATCACGATTGGTGTGCCCATCGGGATCGCCTCCAGTCCACGGTGCAGTCCGTCGGTATTGTCCATAGCCACGCAGCGCACCGTATCCTCGCCGATGTGCTGCTGCACCTCGACAACCAGGTCGCGCCCGTCACCACGGTCAATCTTCAAGGCATCATGAATTTTCGGCAACACCTTTTCCGCTTCCTGCCCCTCGGTGTTGAAGTAAACATCGATAACCGGGCCGATAATCTGCGAAATGTGTCCTGTAATTTGTGACATACGCTGTTAGTATTTAAATTAAGTTATTGTTTTTAGAAATCAAGTTAGAAAACAAGTCGATTGCAAAGATAAGGATTATTTTCGGAACAAAAAAACTTTTTGGCAAAAAATTGCTCAAAAAGTTGCTTAGGGCCCGCTATCTATAGAAAAAGAGCGACTGCTCATTGCAGCCGCTCTTTTCATGGAGTCTTATTTTATGTGTCTGATATAGCGATTAATACCATCTAATCAGAGGATTATCTACCCAATCATCGAAACGCTTGTATACCGTATTGATGTTCTGACGCTCTGTGCAGATACGGAAGCCTTTCTTGACTGCCAGTTTCGCAGCAGGTTCGCCCTGCTCAGCCTTCAGTTCAATCCAGTTGGGCTCTTCCTCAGTACCCTTGTTCACATAAATCTTGATATCCTTACCGTTGGTCGACTTGCTGATGCCTGTTACATCGAAGGTTGGCTTCGCATCAATTGTTTTAGAAATACCACCAGTGTTAACCATTGTGGTTGTGGGCACACCATAGAGTGCATGAACCTCAACCCATTCATCAGCATTGGCGAGATTTGCATTGCCCTTCTTTGCTATGCGGAGCGGCAGGGTACCACCAGCAGCGAGGAGTGTGCAAGTTGCACCGTCGCCGGCGGTATTATACTTAACACCAAACACAACATCATTGAAGTCCCAGTCTGTATCGCCAGGCGTCAAGTCCTCACCGATAATGCGAACATCGAATTCATCTTCATCTGTACCTTCAAAGCCTGGGCAACATGTTGTCTCCTGGATGGTAACACCGGGTTTACCGGGTTTGAAGCCAGCGGCATAAATATTGAAGTCTACGCTGAAACCACCTTCTTCATTAATAAAATAGTGTCCTTTCGCATCCATGCCGTCATGTCCCTGTGCAAAATGTGTCTCTGCAGAAACGTATAATTGTCCGCTATAGGTAACAGCACCTTGAGTATTCTTAAGACCTTCGTTCCTGACAACATTCTTAGCCTGGAATACGGCATAATCACCATCTTCTGGACCAAAGAATCCCCATCCCGGGTTACCGCCCTCAAGAGTAGCAGTACCAGTAACTTTAAAGACTGCAGAATGACCCATAATTACCTTGTATGGACCAGAAAATTCGTCTTTTACAGCATTAGGATTCACTTCTTGAGCACATTTACCTCCATTGAAATTCTTTGTCAGCACACCACCGCCAGTATCAATCCTAAATCCGTTTTCGGAAGTTGCAGATGACATGTTTATATTAAAGTCTTCTGTCACCTCAAGGAAACAATTGTTGATGACATTATTGCTACCAGCAGTGTAGTGGTAATTCTGAGTCTTCCAATAGCCGTTATTAACCCATCCACCGTCATCGCTATTAACGATAGTATTGCCAGTTACTGTCCACTCAGCGTTGTTCTGCAAAGCACCGCTACCTTCCACCTTTGTTGATGCTGCCTCAACGGTACCATCATTAACAATGTAACTCGTGCTGTTTGCAATATACACATCGCCTGTCGAGTTCAACGTACCTACATTATAGAGGAAACTAGTAACGTTAACTTCAAATCTGGAACATGTAATTGTACCATGATTATATATATGGGCATCGACATCTGCTCTAAAACCATCATCGCCATTTGCAATCAACGTGGCTCCTGGAGCGATGTAAACATCAAATTTGGCTGTAGATGCAGCAGTGTTATTGAGCGTAAGAGTTGCGCCGCTTAACAGGTACAAGTCTGCATCTGCACATAAGTCAAAGGTTTCGTTTGTGAAATCATATGTTCCAGCCTTAAAGTAAAGTTTTGCACGTTTACCGTTTTCGCCCCAGATATGAACTTTCTGAACCTTATCAATATATACTTCACCATAAGCAAACTCATCAGGGGTCCAGTTTGCATTACCTAAAGTTTTGCAATAATCTTCATAAGAAGGAATATCCGTGAGATCGGGATTGAACATACTTGCAGCACAATCTTCTGGGAAAGTAACGCCAGTAGCTGTTAAGTGGCCTCTCGAGGTATAATCTCCCAAAGCACGAGTCATATTACGTGCAGCAGCATTGGTATTACCAAAGCCCCAGTCCTGATTGGAAGCAGGTTCTCCAAATTTTGCGATAAATGCATTGTTGTACTTGTCAACAATCTGCTGGGCTTTTGCAGCATTGACCTCTTCTTGACTCGCTGGAGTCAGATCTTTCGAACAACTCGTAAGTCCTATGCACATTGCAAGTGCAGCGGTTCCTGTTATCAAACACTTTTTCATATCAGTTTATTTTTGAAAATTAATAGTTGGTTTACTAAATCAAGATTATTTTCCCCAAAATGACCTTTCACGGAAATCTGTTGCAAATATACACATTTCTATTCATGATAGAGGGATTATTAGAGTTAATTATTGTTAATCACCCGCCTGCTTCATACAATATCATTTTTTACGGGCCCGAGACATTCGCCAAACAGGGCCAACACGTCATTCACCTTATCCATTCTCAAGGTCTGCTTCCCTTGTTCGAGATCCCTCACGAACCTGAGACCGACACCGGCTCTCTCGGCCAACTCAACCTGAGAGAGGCCGTTTTTCTTCCGTTTCTGCTTAATATGCTCCGATAAAGTCATAGCAAAGGATGGCAGATGGCAGAACTAAACCTTATCGTCGCATCAGGGCGATGTTGTAGTTCTGGTATTTGCTGTTGCTGGTGACATCTTCCAGCACCTTGACGAACGGCGGGAGTTCGATGTCCTCCTGTTCGCCGATACCCTTAGTCTCCATAATCACCAAGTCATCAATCGGGGCATGGAAGGTGTCGATCTGGAAGAAACGGCCCTTCCAGATGAAACTCTGACGCTTCTTCTTGATGGTGGCCCGATAGGGATCAGCCTGATGGAGCATCTGTTCGTAGAGGTTGTTGTCCACCTGACGCTCCGTCTCAATGATCTCCGTGTCGGAGATACGCTTCCGGGAACGGTGCACGTTGACCACCTTGCCGCCGCTGAACGCCCTGCGGCGCAGGCGCACCTCACCGCCAGGCTCCGTCACCAGATAGGTCTGGGTGATCTCACTCTCCGAGCATTCGGGCAACTCGCCGATGATCTCCACACGAAAACTACGCTCATCGCGAACGGGCTGCGGCAGACCCACCACCTTTGAAATCTCCATCAGCACACGGTTGAGTTTGCTCTCAAAGTCGTTGTGGTTGTTGATGACCCGCAGATGGGGATGACCTGTCCACGCCATGATGACCTTCTTGTCGAGTTCACGTGCGAGGCGCAGTCCTTCCTCATTGGCCTGTTCGTAGCGGGTGGCATTGGTGGCGGTGGTATAGAACTGCTCGGCACCATCGGCGGCACTCACCAAGTGCAGTACGGCATCGTAGCGCTCCAAGAGTTCGTTGGAGTTGGTTCCACACATCGCCGTAATCTCCTGCCACTCCTCGGGCTTGATATAGGCGGAGATATCCAACGTGCCTCGATCGCAGACGATGAGCACAGGTTGGGTACAAACCTCCGCCAGACGCATAAACTGGTCTTCGAGAGCCAGTTGCGTTTCGAGTATGGCCCGTTCGCCCTGATAGTAGAGGGCACGGTTGGGCGTGAGGTAGTTCCAGCCTGCGGTGCTGAAAATGGTAGGCACCTCAGGCACATTGAACACCTTATAGCCAAAGCCGGAGAAGTAATTGGTGATCTTCACCAGGGCTGTGGTCTTGCCGGCACAGGGGCCACCAGTCAGGACGATCTTCTTGATTTCGGGCATCCTATATACTTAGTTCATCGAGGACGGTGATGAGGCGCTTGTCGAAGCGCTTGTCGGTGCGGATGCACTCCGAGAAGGGCACATAGACCACATCGTTGTTGCGGACACCCACCATGACGTTGCGCTGACCCTGTATGATGGCCTCGACAGCACCGACACCCGTACAACTGGCGAGGATGCGGTCGCGGGCTGAGGGACTGCCACCACGCTGCAAGTGGCCCAGGATGGACACACGCACATCGAATTCGGGGAACTCCTGCTTCACACGGTCAGCATAGTAAAGGGCGCCACACTTGGGACTCTCCGAGACAATGACGATACACGACTTCTTCGACTTGCGGATACCGCGACCCATGAAGGCTGCAAGTTGGTCTACATCAGTCGCCTCCTCAGGCACGATAGCAGCCTCTGCACCACAGGCAATGGCGCAATTCTGTGCCAGGAAGCCGGCATCACGACCCATCACCTCAACAAAGAAGATACGCTCGTGCGAGTTGGCTGTGTCACGGATTCTATCGACACACTCCATGATGGTATTCATCGTCGTGTCGTAGCCGATGGTAGCGTCGGTGCCGTAAAGGTCGTTGTCGATGGTACCAGGCAGACCGATACAGGGGAAGTCGAACTCCATGCCGAAGTCACGGGCACCTGTCAGTGAACCGTTACCACCGATGACCACCAAAGCGTCGATCTCTTCTTTCTTACAAGTCTCATAGGCCTTCTGCATACCCTCTGGAGTCATGAACTCCTTTGAGCGGGCAGTCTTCAGTATAGTTCCGCCACGGGTGATAATACCAGAGACATCCTCTGTGGTGAAGTCTTTCACCTCGTCATTGATCAGACCCTCGTATCCGCGATAGATACCTTTAATCTTAAATCCGTTATAGATGCCGGCACGAGTGACGGCACGGATGGCAGCATTCATGCCAGGGGCATCGCCACCCGACGTCAAAATGCCTATTGTCTTGATTTTAGCCATAATATTAAAGTATTTATAGTATGTAATAGATTTCTGCCCATAAGACGGCCATACCCACGAGCCAGCCGATGAGTACCTTCGGCGACACGTTTTTCAGATACCAGCCCAAATGTACGTGCTCCATCTTCATCAGGGCGATGCCGCTGACGGAACCTACCGACAACAGGCAGCCACCTGCTGCCGTCGCAAAGGCAACCACCTTCCAGTAGGCGCCGTTGGCCACGAAGTTCGCCATATAGTCGGCGTCGTACCAGATGCCGAGTTGCTGTGACTCCACGATGGGATAGAGCGAGATGTTGCTAATGGCAATGGTGAAGGTATCGACGATACTACTCATCAGTCCGGAGAAGATACCGACAATCCAGATGTTATGGATATTCTCGTCGATCCAAGCCGCCACATCACCGAAGACACCCGTCTCCGTGACCACACCCATACCGAGCATGATACCCATCACAAAAAGCATCTGCTGGATAGAACCATATTTCAGTGCCTGTGGCATACGCTTCTCCATCATCTGGTCAGCATTCATCAGTTTGCGGTTAAACGCCTCATTCACCACCCAGAGCACACTCAGCACACAAAGGGCACCGAGGAAAGGCGAGAGTTTCGTAATGTTATGGAAGGTAGGGATAAACCAGAGACCGCCAATGCCCACGAAGAGCATCACAATGCGCTGCCACTGATTCAGGTTGGTGTCATCGCCACGATACGGCATGGGCGACCACTGGGTGTCAAGCCGGTCAGGCAGTTGTCTGTTGATGAGGATGGTGGGGATGACCCATGCCAAGATAGCAGGTAGGGCCAGTGTCTTCGAGAAACTGGTAGCCGTGACGGCACCATTGCCCCAAAGCAACAATCCTGCCGGATCACCGATAACGGTAAAGCATCCGCCACAGTTGGCTGCAATGACGATGGCACTGCCAATAAGCATCCTCTGCCTGCGATTCTGCACGATGCCACGCATGATAACAAGCATCATTGTGGCTGTTGTGAGGTTGTCGAGGTTGGCGGAAATAACGAAAGTGGCTAAGGTGATTGTCCACAACAGACGCTTCGGGTTACGGGTCTTGATCCAAGACTGGATGAAGTCGAAACAGCCGTTATTGTTCAGGATCTCGATGATGGACATCGTGGCCAGCAGGAACATCACGATACTGGCGGCACGACCCACATAGTTCAGGAATATCCCGTTGTAGATATAGTATTTGACGGCATCGCTCGATGGTTCCTCACCCGCCAGATACTCCGCATACTCGTGAGGATGCTGCGCCATGACGAAGTCAGTACCCCAGCAGATGTATACCACCCACCCGATGGTACCGAGGAACATAGCAATGGCTGCCTTGTTGACACCGGTCAGATGACCGGTGGCAATGAGCAGGTAGCCCAACAGCAGCATCAAAACGATTATGAGCGTCATCCTCCGAAATTATCGTACATGATGGATTCGGGATCGACACCGAGCGAGTCGAGCATCGAGACGACGGCTGCCGACATCGGGCCGGGGCCGCACATGTAGTACTCCACATCCTCGGGAGCCTCGTGGTCCTTCAGGTAGGTGTTCAGCATCACCTGATGGACGAAGCCCGGGGTGTACTTCACGCCAGCAGCATCGGCTGCAGGGTCTGGACGGTCGAGGGCGAGATGGAAGTGGAAGTTGGGATATTCCTTCTCCAAACCCAGGAAGTCATCGAGATAGAACACCTCGTTGAGGGCGCGGGCGCCATAGAAGTAGTGCATCTCGCGATCGGTGGTGTGGAGCGTCTTGGTCATGTGCATGATCTGTGCACGCAACGGAGCCATACCGGCACCACCACCAACCCAGATCATCTCC
>JAGCRH010000117.1 GCA_017964785.1 Prevotella sp. | reverse complement strand
TTCCAGACGCAGCAAGAACGTGTCTGGAGGGGGATTTCTTGGCTGTATATGTGTAAAATAAAGTAAAAACGATAATAAAACGATTAAACAATGCTAAAAGATGGACCAATTATTTGGTTTGCAACATAGAAGTAGAACCGCCCCGTGTTTTTTAAACCTACCATAATTGTATGATCAATAGGGGTACAGTAAAACTGCTGCTTAATTATTCATATCGGGTGATAGAGATTCTGTTAATTCTCTCTGTCACCGTCGGTATTCTTTCCATAGGTCTAAGCAGTCATGATAATGCTGAAATGGGTGGATTATTAAGTCCTTGCATTGTAGCTATTGCATGGATGTGGTTTATATCCTTGCCACTATTTGTTATTTACGCAACTTCCTTTATACGTTCAATTCCACCTGTATCGATCTACAAGAAGATTGTTTTGTCACTCCATATCCTTAATGTTGCTTTATGGGTCCTTTTCTACCTTTTTCTTCCTAAACCTAATCCATGTGATGCAGCCTTAATGGAGAAACACTATAAGAATCATCATGCTGAGATGTATGATTTAGTCAAATATGTGCGTAATACTTTAGATGATAGTTGTTCGATAATCCTTCAATATAGAAATGATAAGGTACTTGAATTCACGATAGGAAATAAAAGAGATTACAAGAAATGCGAAGAAATAGAAAACGAGCATAAACTCGACACTATTTTGCATTCTGTAGGATTATCGATGCGGAAGCTAAAAGAGATTCAAGGTAAAATGCACAAGGCTGGGGTTATAGGTATTGAGATTGACAAGAATCCTAAGTCTCAATGGATAGGCAAAAGCATATTACTGTTTAGATGGTATGGAGTCAATAGGTATCAATATGCTCTGTACGACCACTCTATGACAGAAAAAGAAAAGGATGAGGTCTTAAGATTGCACCAGTTTATTTTATATAATGATAGTGTTGTATTTGAGTCTTATGGAGGCTATCCTGGGGGAAGGGGTTTCCCGGATAAAGATAAATTCCAGTCACAGCATAATGGTAAACAGGTGATAGACCGTCCCCTTGATTGAAGGCGCGGGTCAGATAATCTTGAAGCGCTTGCCTTAGCAAGAACTTCTGTGCGCCTTTAGGTTAGCGGCTCGACACTCTTTGAGACACAGAGAGACTTTTGTGTTCCCGTTTTCTTCAAAAACGACAATCATATACCTTTGTCGCTGGAAACACCGATATACAGAGGCTTTTAGTGACGGTATATGTTTTCATATATGTACCTATCATATACCTGACATATACCTTTGTGGGTATAGGTATGCACAACGGGGTCAGGAACCATTGTGTATATAAAGGGGAAGGAATAACCATCAACTCATAAATGAGGTGATAGAAAAACTAGAGACATGTATATGAAGGTTAAATACGTTATATTTTCGTAATTTTGTTCTTTGGACTCTTCTACAAAATGACAAAAACGGACAATTTGTTTTTGTGCTTCCGTATCTTTGCAACGGCTTTGCGGCAGCGGTCTTTTATTTTTAATTAAATAATTATTTTTAGCCCCCTTATGGGGGCTTAATTAATTAAATTAATAAATTTAAATTATTCAGATAGTCTTAATCAACTGTTCGGATAATCCCTTTGACGTGTTCGAATAGTTCCTTTGAGGCGTCCGAATAATCCCTTTACCCTATAAGGGATTATTCGAATGAGTCGTTCGGATGGTTCCAATGAGTTGTTAAGACTATCCGAATGAAATTTAAAATTGCAAAACAGCCTACATGCCTACACATTTTGCAGGTATATTATTGTATATTAGCGATTTAATATTGTTTTGAGCATACATAAAGCCTACATAAAGCCTACATTATGCCTACATAAAATCAGCTAAAAACGGGGTATTTTAGGGTTTGTAAGGCAGGGAACGAAAATTGAATAGCGGTCTTTCGACTTTTATCTTTAATGAATACTTCTAAATTCTCGAGAGAATTTGATAGCTTCCATACTAGGGCGCAATTGCTAGGATTAGTCCTCGCGATGAAATTCTCGAGAGAATTTCTAAACAAGGATTAATGATAGAATGTGATAGATAACTGATTCATTTTTGTTGGCAAGGGATATAAAAGTATGTAGGCTTTGTGTAGGTATAATGTAGGCTTTATGTAGGCTTTGAAACGTAAAATATGTAGTGTTTATGCTGGTTTTGAGCGATTTAATGTAGGCATGTAGGCTTAAATAGAAATATTGAAAATGAATACATGTGCACAGCGGTTCCAGACCCTGTTGTGCTCCAGATATTATTTTTTCAGGGTCAGGACGACAATCTCACCGGGGGCATCGAAGCGGAAGGGGATGAGACCGCCTACGCCTGCCGTGACGAAGAGGGACTGGGAGCCTTCGGAATACCAGCCGTTGAACTCCTTACCTGTCACAGACATCGGACACCAGCCGAAAAGCGTGAACTGCATCTTGTGGGTGTGGCCGCTCAGTGTCAGTTGGGCGCGTCCGTCAGGGATGATCTTCCGTCGCCAGGAAGAGGGATCGTGCTCGAGCAGTAGGATGAAGTCATCCTTTTTGACACCCTTTAAGGTCTTGTTGATATTGCCAAGTTGTGGGAATTTCTTTCCGTCGCCGTCGTTCTCCATACCAGCGAGGATGATATGGTCTTTGCCTCTCTCAATCGTACGATGCTCATTGCGCAGCAACGTCCAGCCCATCTGCTTTTCCAGACTGACCACCTCGCGGTTGTTCGCCACCTTCCGGGCCTCGTCAGCGTCGATATACATCGCATAGTCGTGGTTGCCAAGCACGGAATAGACGCCATCCTTCGCCTTTAACGACGAGAGGATGTCCATGTGCTCGTAGATGTCCTGTGGTTGGGTGTTTTGGAGGTCTCCCGTATAGACAATCAAGTCAGGATGCTGGGCATTGATGTGGTCGATGGCATTTTGGAGAATATGCTGTCGACCCTTGTAGGAGCCGACATGTGCGTCGGAAAAGAGCACAATCCTGTAGCCGTCGAAGGCGGCAGGCAGGTCTGGCGATGTGTAGGTCTGCTGGTTCACTTCCAGTTTCTCAAACCCGATGGTGGAGCCGTAGATGAGGACAAACCAGAGCAGCGGCACCAGACACAGGCCGATGAGGTTGCCGTAATTTTTCTTCTTGTGGAACAGTCGGCAGTAGCCCAGTCCCGTGATGGAACAGAGCATGAAGATCCATTTGGGGATGACGATGAGTCCAAGCAGCAACAAGTATATATATAATATGGTGGGATTGTCGGGAAGGAAGTTTTTCTCGTACATCAGGTAGAGGGTGTAGGCAATCATTCCAATGGTCGGCATCCAGTAGAGCAGTCGCTTGGTTGTCCAGCCTCCGAAACGGTGACGCCAGTAGTGCAGATCAAGATATAGGTCGGGTATGATGATCAGCAAAAGAAACAGGTAGGGGGCACGTGCAATCATTGGTCAGGGTTTTCTACTATTCCTTGGTACTTGGGGTCAAGGGCTGACATCACCGAGTCGAACGACTGGCGCATGGTGGCCTCGATATTCTCCACGCCCTGTCCGACGGGATAGATGGGCTGGTGGATGGTGAGGGAGAGCGGGTGCCAGTTGATGAAGTTGAAGCCCTTCATACGGGGCAGCACATCAAAGGAACCGTTGATGGTGAGCGGCACCACAGGCAGTTGCAGTTCGTCGGCGAGGGCAAAGGCACCTTTCTTGAAATGGCACATGTGGCCTGTAAAGGTACGTGCGCCTTCAGGGAACACCGTCACGCTGTAACCCTCTTTCAGGATCTCACGGGCATTCTCGTAAGTCCTGCGGATCTTGCTGGGTCCCCGCTTGTCCACGAAAATCTGGTGCGACTTCTCGCAGGCATAGCCCACACAGGGTATTTTTCTCAACTGTTGTTTCATCATCCACTTGAAGTTACGGTTCAGGTGTCCGTAAATCAGGAAGATGTCGAACGAGCCCTGATGGTTGGCCACAAACACGTAACTCTGGTTTTTTTCCAGATTCTCGCGCCCCTCCACCTTGACGGGCAGGAGAAACAGTTTCAGAATCAATTTGCCCCACCAATGTCCAGGATAATAGCCCCAGAAGTGGCCGTTGCCTATTGTCGTGCCGATACCCACCTCCAACGCTGTGATGATGGTTAGAATCACTAATATTGGCAGTCCAATTACTAACTGATATGTTCTATATAAAAATGTAATCATTTTGTATTTTTAATGGAACACAAAGACACGAAGACACAAAGTTTTTATTCTCTTTGCGCAGCCCTTTGTGTCTCTGTGTCTTTGTGTTCAGTTTCATTATTCCTAATTTTCGGATACTTCCGCGTCCATCCGTCCCAGCGGAGCCGCATCACGCCGAAGAACGCCTCACCGAAGATACCGCCCGACATCTTGCTCGTGCCTTCGCGACGGTTGACGAAGATAACGCTCACCTCCTTGATCTTAAAGCCGATCTTATAGGCGGTGTATTTCATCTCAATCTGGAAACCATAGCCCTTGAAGCGTATCTTGTCCAGTTCGATGGTTTGCAGCACACGACGTTTGTAGCACTTAAAGCCCGCTGTGGTGTCGTGTACCTTGAATCCTGTGACGAAGCGCACGTACTTTGAGGCGAAATAACTCATCAGCACCCGTCCGATGGGCCAGTTCACCACGTTGACGCCGGAGACATAGCGCGAGCCGATGGCCAGGTCGTAGCCCTCGTCGTGACAGGCGGCATAGAGGCGGGGCAGGTCGTTGGGGTCGTGACTGAAATCGGCATCCATCTCGAAGATATACTCGTAGTCGTGCTCCAGTGCCCACTTGAAGCCCATGATATAGGCTGTGCCGAGTCCTAATTTGCCGCTGCGCTCTAAGATGAAGAGTCGGTCGCCGAATTCTGAGGTCATCAGACTCTTTACAATTTGGGCCGTCCCGTCGGGCGATCCATCGTCGATGACGAGGATATGAAAGGTTTTTTCCAGCCCGAATATGGCCCGGATAATCTTCTCGATGTTCTCCTTCTCGTTATACGTCGGGATGATAACGATGCTGTCGCTTGAATGCATAATCTGAGTTATTACGCTGCAAAATTAATAAATAATCTGGGAAAAACGGTGTTATCTAAGGCTTTTTTAGTAATTTTGCACGCAAATTTCGATGGATATACAGGAATTGGAGAAAATCTATGCCGGCTTGCCGCAGGTGAAGGCACTGGCACAGGCGATGGGAAAATCTTCGGCGAAGACGATTTTCCTTGAAGGTCTGTTGGGCTCCAGTGCGCCGATGGTCTTCGGCAGTCTTGCACCAAGGTGTAAGAATCCGTTGCTGTTTATCTTGCAGGATGCCGAGGAGGCTGGCTATTTCTACCACGACCTGACGCAGTTGCTGGGCAACAAGGATGTGCTGTTCTTTCCCAGCAGTTATCGTCGGGCTATTAAGTATGCGCAGCGGGACTCCGCCAATGAAATCCTACGTACTGAGGTGTTGGCCCGATTCGCACAATGGGGACAGTCCCCCTGTAATCCAGTCGCTGACGCTTCTTCCTCACAGAGGGGACAGTCCCCAATGTGCGTGACGTATCCTGAGGCGGTGGCTGAGTTGGTGGTGTCGAAGAAGAGCCTCGATACGCGTACCTTAGTATTAGAGAAAGACCAGACCATCGCTGTGTCGGCCATTGAGAAGACACTGCGTGAGTTCGGTTTCCGCGAGGTGGACTATGTCTACGAACCAGGTCAGTTTGCCCTGCGTGGCTCCATCCTCGATGTTTATTCGTACAGTTGCGAATATCCTTTCCGTATCGACTTCTTCGGTGATGACATCGACTCCATCCGTACCTTCGAGGTGGAGGATCAGTTGTCAAAGGAGCGTCGCGACCACATTGAGATAGTGCCGGAGTTGTCGACGGTGGCAGAAGAAAAGGTGTCGTTCCTCTCGTTCCTGCCCAAGGATACGTTGCTGGTGGTGAAGGATTTCCTCTATGTGCGTGATGCCGTGGATCGTGCCTACCAGGAGGGCTTCTCCTCTCAGGCGAAGATGGAACAGATGGAGGGGGCTACTGAGATGGAAAGACGGGAGATAGAACTGCAGATGTGCAGGGAAATGCAACTCGTCACGGGGGCTCAGTTTATGGCTGACGCCAGCAGTTTCCGTCGGATCGAGTTCGGCCATCGTCCGTCGTCACAGGCGGATGCCTCGCTACACTTCAACATCACCGTGCAACCGTTGTTCCATAAGAACTTCGACCTGTTGGCAAAGTCGTTTGAGGATTATCTCTCGCAGGGCTATCAGATATTTATCTGTGCCGACAGTCAGAAGCAGAATGAACGCCTCCGCGAGATTTTTGCCGAGAAGGCGGGGAACTTGCATTTCACCCCGGTAGACAAAACCCTGCACGAGGGCTTTGCCGACAACGATCTGATGGTGTGCGTGTTTACCGACCACCAGATCTTTGACCGTTTCCATAAGTACAGTTTGAAGAGCGACAAGGCCCGCAGTGGCAAGATGGCTCTGACGCTGAAGGAAATACAGCAGTTTGAGATTGGCGACTATGTGGTGCACGTGGATCACGGCGTGGGTAAGTTCGGCGGTCTGGTGCGGATGCCAGTCAAGAATGCCGCTGGTGAGGAGACGTTTCAGGAGATGATAAAGATCCTCTACCAGAAGGGCGATAGCATCTACGTGTCGATACATTCTTTATATAAGGTGTCGAAATACAAGTCGCAGGACAATGGTGAGGCGCCCCGACTCTCTACCCTCGGCACAGGACAGTGGGAGAAACTGAAAGAGCGCACCAAGAAGCATATCAAGGACATTGCCCGCGACTTGATCAAACTCTACGCCAAGCGCCGTAAGGAAAAAGGTTTTGCCTTCAGTCCAGATAGTTACTTGCAGCATGAATTGGAGGCCAGTTTCCTCTATGAGGATACCCCTGATCAGTTGAAGGCGACGCAGGATGTGAAGGCCGATATGGAGATGGCCCGTCCGATGGACCGTCTGGTATGCGGTGATGTGGGCTTTGGCAAGACGGAAGTGGCAGTTCGGGCGGCCTTCAAGGCGGCCTGCGACAACAAACAGGTGGCGGTACTTGTGCCGACGACGGTGCTGGCCTATCAGCATTTCCGTACCTTCTCCAGTCGTCTGAAGGATATGCCTGTCAGGGTGGACTATCTGACACGGGCCCGTAGTGCCAAGCAGACAACAGCCATTCTCAAGGATTTGGAAGAGGGAAAGATCGATATCATCATTGGCACACATAAACTCATCGGCAAGTCGGTGAAGTTCAAGGATCTGGGTCTGCTCATCATCGACGAGGAACAGAAGTTTGGTGTCTCTACAAAAGAAAAACTGCGCCAGATGAAGTCGAATGTGGACACGTTGACGATGTCAGCCACGCCGATACCACGCACTTTGCAATTCTCACTGGTGGGAGCCCGTGACTTCAGCGTCATCCAGACACCGCCGCCTAACCGCTATCCCATCCAGACGGAGATACACACCTTTGGGGCGGAGATTATCACCGATGCAATTAATTTCGAGATGTCACGCAACGGACAGGTCTATTTCGTTAATAATCGTATCAGCGACCTGACGCATATTGCTGAGATGATCCATAAGTATATCCCTGATGCCCGCGTGGCGGTGGGACACGGACAGATGAAGCCCGAGGAACTAGAAAAGATTGTACTCGACTTCTCCAACTACGACTACGATGTGCTGCTCTCGACGACGATTGTGGAGAACGGTATCGACATCCCCAATGCCAACACCATCATCATCAACGGGGCCCAGAACTTCGGGCTCTCCGACCTGCATCAGATGCGAGGCAGGGTGGGGCGCAGCAACCGCAAGGCGTTCTGTTATCTGTTGGCACCACCCTTGGCGGACCTCAATCCGGAGTCGCGTCGAAGGTTGGAGGCGTTGGAGAATTTCTCCGACCTCGGCTCTGGCATCAATATCGCCATGCAGGATCTTGATATTCGTGGGGCGGGCAATCTTTTAGGCTCAGAACAGTCCGGCTTCATCTCCGACCTTGGTTACGAGACGTATCAAAAAATCCTCAACCAGGCGATGGCGGAACTCCGCAATGAAGAACCGGAGTTTTCCAAAGTCGAAAAGTCTGAAAAGTCGAAGGCGGCAGCCTCCTCTCACCTCTCACCTCTTAACTCTTACCTCTTTTTTGTCGACGATTGCGCCCTGGAGTCTGATATCGAGATGCTCTTCCCTGACCAGTATGTGCCTAATGACTCTGAGCGTATGCTCCTCTATCGCGAACTCGACAATCTGGCTAACCGCAACGACCTGGATGCAGCCCTTGAAGCCTATCGTAACCGTCTGAGGGACCGCTTTGGTGAGATTCCTGAGGTGGCAGAGGAACTCATCCGTGTGGTACCACTCCGTGTGCTCGGCAAGCGTCTTGGTATCGAGAAGATTATGCTCAAACAGCAGAAGATGTTTCTTTTCTTCGTTAGCAATCCCGACAGCCCTTATTATCAGAGCGACATCTTCGGACGGGTACTGAAATACCTGACAGAGCATGTGCGCCGCTGTGGTCTCCGCGAAGCCAACGGCAAGCGGTCTATGGTGGTTTCTAATATTTCTTCCGTGAACGACGCGCTGACAATCTGTCGTGCGATTCTGACAGATTGACACATAAAATCCCACTGGCATTTATCTTGCATATAGTCTGGTGAGAGCCACAAGGCATTCACCAAAAAGATTAACATGTATAACATTTTAAAAATAGAATTAGGAGGTAAAGATTATGATGCCAGTAATGAGAAGTAACAGTTGGATTCCCAGTGTGTTTAACGATTTGTTCGATACGGACTTTCTGCCGAAGACGAACTGTACGGCACCTGCCATCAATGTGAAAGAAAGCGACAAGGCCTATACCGTAGAATTGGCCGCACCGGGCATGAAGAAGGAGGATTTTAATGTGCACATCAATGACGAGGGCAACCTGGTTGTGAAGATGGAGAACAAGAATGAAAAGAAGGAGGAAGACAAGAACACCCGCTACCTGCGCCGTGAGTTCTCTTACTCAAAGTTCGAGCAGACGCTGATCCTGCCTGACGATGTGAAGAAGGACGCCATCTCGGCTAAGGTGGAGCACGGCGTACTCACCGTAGAACTCCCGAAACTCGTTGAGGAGAAAGTGAAAGTCTCTCGCCAGATTGATATCGCATAAAGGAATTAAATAAAGATCCCCGCCAAACGGCGGGGATCTTTATTTTTGTCTTATTGCTTGTCGAGGGCTGCGAGGTTCTCGGCAATCATTTCGTCGGTGACAGTGTAGTTCTGGAGGTCACCCTTGATGAAGGCTTCGTACGACGGCATGTCGATGAGACCGTGACCTGAGAGATTGAAGAGGATCACCTTCTCCTCACCAGTCTCCTTGCACTTCTTGGCCTCGCGGATGGTGGCTGCGATGGCGTGGGTGCTCTCTGGAGCAGGGATGATGCCCTCTGTGCGGGCGAAGATCATACCGGCCTCGAAGGTCTCCAACTGTGGAATGTCAACACCATGCATCAAACCGTCCTTGATGAGTTGGCTGATGATCATGCCTGCACCATGATAGCGCAGACCACC
>JAGCRH010000116.1 GCA_017964785.1 Prevotella sp. | reverse complement strand
GTATTTCTATCCGAAGGACAACACGAGTGGCTGTACGGCGGAGGCATGTAGCCTGAGAGACCACTATGGCGAACTGCAAGGTGCAGGCTACGAGGTGGTGGGTGTGAGCAAGGACTCTGCTGCCTCGCATGTGAAGTTCAAAGAGAAGTATGAATTGCCTTTCCCATTGATTGCTGATGTCGATAAGACCTTGATGGAGGCAATGGGTGCCTGGGGCGAGAAAGTGATGTATGGCAAGAAGACGATGGGTACCATCCGCACTACCTTTATTATTAATGAGGAGGGCATTATCGAACAGATCTTCGCTGGCAAGCAGGTGAAAACCAAAGAGCATGCAGAGCAGATACTTCATGAAGAAAAGTAAGATTCTATCACTTGCCATCTGTTGCCTGATAAGCATTGTTGGTTGGGGACAGAACAAAGGCTCGCAGGATACACTGCGCTATGAGGTCAATCCGCAGATGGTGCAGCACTTTGAGGGCTGGGGCGTGTCACTGTGCTGGTGGGCAGGTCAGTGCGGTAAGTGGGAAGATGAGAAGATCGACGAGATCGTCACTTGGCTCGTCAGTCCAGAGGGACTTAACTATAACATCTTCCGCTACAATATCGGTGGTGGCGATGACCCACTAAACCGTCATTGCGAGCCTCACCACATGGGGCGTGGTAAAGGCTTGCGGGCTGAGATAGAGGGATTCAAGGATTCTATCGGTGACAGATATCATTGGGAGCGTGATGCCGCCCAGCGTAAGATTATGTTGAAAATCAAGGAGAAACGTCCTGACGCAATCTTCGAGGCCTTCAGCAATTCCTGTCCTTACTATATGACCTATAGCGGTTGCGTGGCAGGTCATCAGGATGGCGGCAAGGATAACTTGCGGCCAGAGTATTACGAGGCATTTGCCCATTATCTCGTGGATGTCTGCAAACACTACAAGGATGAATACGGCATTGAGTTTAAGACCCTTGCGCCTTTCAACGAGTCGGCAAGTAACTACTGGCACGCCAATGGCTCTCAGGAAGGATGCCATTTCGACTATGAATCGCAGGCCAGGTTTATCCATGTGCTTGATCCCATCCTGCGTGCGTCAGGACTCAACACAGTTATTTCCGCTGCCGACGAGACCAGCGTCGGACACGCTATTGGCGGTCTGGAATATTATGTTTCAACAGGAGCCGACAGTTGTATAGGACAATGGAATACCCACACCTACGGCGGCAGCATTCTGGAGAAAGTATGCTTCGGAAAATTGGCCAGAGCGACAGGCAAGCACCTGTGGATGAGTGAGACCGGTGCCGGTGGCAATGGTATCGCTGGCAACCTGAAATTGGCTCAAAGACTGATAGACGATATGCGCTATATCCAGCCTGAAGCATGGATTGACTGGCAATATATGGAAGAAACTAACGACCAGTGGTGTACCATCCGTGGCAGTTTTGCTGATCAGACTTACGAAAAGGTGAAGAACTTCTATGTACGGCAGCAGTGTTCGCGATTCATTAAGCAGGGCTATGACATCATCACGACGACTTATAGTCAGTCGCTTGCTGCTGTCAGTGCCAATCGTGACTTACTTGTGATTGTCGCCCTTAATGAAGACACTGCTGCTAAGACGCATGTCATCAACCTGTCTCAGTTTTCCCAGATGCCAGTAGGTAGCAATATCCGCGTATATCGTACCTCAAAAGAAGAGAATCTCTCTGATGCCTCACGTAGCGTCAGTCTCGACGGTAAAACCATTATTCTGGACCTGCCAGCTCAGAGCATCACGACTTTGGTTATAAAATTGGCGGTATTTAGCACCCCGTGACTCTCAGAATATACAATTTTCTTTCAGAATTTACAAAAAAGTGTTCCTTTGGGGAATTAAATGACTTCTTTTGTTGAAAATAGTTAGAAAATGATTACCTTTGCAATCGAAATATAGATTTATATATGGTATTAGTTTTGAAAAAGATTGTTATGGCCACGGCTATGTTGGCGGCGAGTCTTACTCTTACTGCCCAGCCGTCGGCTCAGGAACAGGAGGAACAGGCACTGGCTCAGCGCGTCTACGAGGCACAGATAAGTGGCAGCGACTCGGTCTTTTATGAGGCGCATCAAGCGTTTATGGACTATCTGGAGGAGCGTCAGGACTGGGAGAAATACTATCGTACATGGATGAACCGTGTGATATATGAGGTGAACCATAGGCACTTCCATCGTGCCTTTACTGAGATTCAGCACATCACTGACGACATCAAAGAACACCATCAAGAGAAGTATCTTTACATGTCGAACATGGAACTGGGCTTTTTTTATAATGGTCGCAACCAGCCTGAGTTGGGCGAGAAATACTTCCGACGTGCGCTGCAGGGCATCAATGTTGAGAAAGAACCTGTGGCAGCATTCAATTCATACCTCTCTCTGGCACAGTCGCTCAGTTTTAAGCGTCCCGCTGAGGCCATGGCCTGTCTTGACAGCCTGCCACAGCAGATGCTCGAGAATCCGATGTACGAGAGTGGCGTGCTGGGCTATCGTTGCATCATTGCTAACAAGATGGGCGACCGCAAGGCATTCGAGAACTATTTCATGAAGTATGACAGCATCCGTCAGAATATGCCTGAGCAGTTCAATGCCGCTAATCTGGAGCAGGTGATGGTATGCCGTTACCTCATACAGAACGAATACAAAGGGGCTCTCGCCTGGTGCGACTCCATCGACGTGCCCCTGACGGCCACAGAACTGCGCATCAATGTCTATGAGCAGATGGGCGACTGGCAACGGGCTTATCGTGCTACACAATTAAAAGATAGCCTTAGCCTTATTGCCGAGCGTGAAGTGCTGGAGGAGGATCTGATAGATATGGCACACGACATCGATATGATTCAGGCTGAGCATGAGAAGGCAGAGGTACGGCGCACACAACTGTTGATTGTCGGACTGATGGCAATCGTCATCATCGCCCTGCTCGTTGGTATGCTTTTCTATCGCCATAAAAAGAACCGTCACCTGAAGGAGCAGTTCCTACAATTGCAGGAGGCGCGTCGCAGCACTGAGGCAGGTCAGGCCATTCGCCGTGCCTTCGTCAGTACGATACAGGAGAAACTCAAGTCGCCAATCAACGTGTTGCGCGGCTATGCACGTATTTTCAACACCCCGGAATTTAACCTGAAGCCAGAGGAACGAAACAAACGATACGGCGACATCCTTGTTGCCGCCCAAAGCATAGAGTCGCTGATGGATCCTGTGCTCGATTCCTACGCCAGAGGGACGACAGGTATCACAGATGAGGAGAAGAATATATGTCTGAATGCGCTTCGTTCACCGTTGCTCACGCTGATTGATTCAACAGAGGTCATCATCGATGCAAACGGACAGATACCGCACGATGAATATATGCAACTACGCTCTGGCGTATGCCGCGATGCCTACCATGTGGCGACTTCTACACATAAACTAATCCTGTTCAGTCTCTATGGTGATGACATTTCGACACCTAAGGACGATCGTATAGGGTTGAATGAATTGGCGCGTTCCGTTCTGAGCAGTTACGACCTGCATCCCTCAGCCATAGAAAATAACCGCATGTTGGCCACAGAGTTCAAGACTGAAGTGGCTGATGACGTGATAATCAATACCAGTCCGCTGTTGCAGGAACTGTTGAACTGCCTGCTTGACAATGCCGACAAGTATGCCACTGGCGGTACTGTGCTGATGAGTTGCCATGCTGAGGCCGACGGCACCTATGCCATATCTGTCAGCAATGAAGGCCCGACGATTCCTACCGCTGATGCAGAGCGTATCTTCGATCCCTTTGTGCGTCTCTCACCTGATGAGCATAGCCTTGGTATCGGTCTGCCTCTGGCTCGCCGTCTCGCCATCTCGTTGGGTTACACCATCGCCCTCGACCTGACATATACCAAGGGTGCCCGTTTCGTGGTTTCAGGCATCTGATGGCATTTCGCTCGATTTATGCAATCCTTGTACCTTCTATGGATCTGAATGAACTGATAACAGCGGTGAACGATGCGGTGTGGGGCTACGTGCTCATCTTCGCATTGGTGGGGTGTGGCCTGTGGTTCACGATTAGGACACGCTTCGTACAGTTCCGTATGGTGGGTGAGATGTTCCGGCTATTGACGGATTCGGCTTTCGACACTGTGGAAGAACAGGTGCAGGGACAACGGGAAAAATATAAGAAGAAGCATATCGCGTCATTTCAGGCCTTTGCCGTCTCTGTGGCCACCCGTGTGGGAACAGGTAATCTGGCTGGTGTGGCTTCTGCCATTGCCATTGGCGGTCCTGGTGCTGTGTTCTGGATGTGGGTCATCGCCCTGATTGGCTCAGCAACAGCCTTTGTGGAGTCTACATTGGCGCAGTTGTTCAAGCAGAAGCACAAGGACTCGTTCATCGGTGGTCCTGCCTACTATATCCAGCGAGGCCTGCATCAGCGTTGGATGGCTGTTACGTTTGCCGTGCTCATTACTTGTCAGTTTGGACTTTCCAATAATTCCATTCAGGCGAACACCATCTGTGGTGCCATGCAGGAGGCCTTTGGCTGGTCGCCCTTGTGGGTGGGAATGGCTTTGGCGGCCTTGGGACTCATCATCGTCTTTGGCGGTATTCAACGTATTGCCTTTGTCTGTGCCATTCTGGTGCCTTTGATGGCTTTTGGCTATATGGTGTTGGCTATCGTGGTCATCATCATGAACATCGGTCTGGTTCCTTATGTCTTTAAGTTGATCATGCTTGATGCGTTTGGTGTTGAGAAGGTTGTTGGAGGAACCATCGGAGCCACGATTATGTATGGTGTGAAGCGAGGGCTCTTCTCAAATGAGGCTGGCGAGGGTAGTGCCCCTAACGTAGCGGCAACGGCAGCCGTATCGCATCCCGTCAAACAGGGTCTGATTCAAGCGCTTGGGGTCTTTACTGATACACTGCTGGTTTGTTCATGTACAGCCTTTATCATCCTGATCAGTGGTCTCTATCGAGTGCCAGAACTCAACGGTATTGCGTTGACGCAATCAGCCCTGCAGTCGGAAGTGGGCTCGGCAGGTCCGATCTTCATAGCCATCGCCATCTTTATGTTCGCCTTTTCCAGTATCATCGGCAACTATTATTATGGTGAGGCCAATATCCGTTTTATCACGCCAAATACTAAGGTGATGACTGCCTATCGCATCTGTTCGGCAGGTGTGATGGTAATGTTTGGTGCCTTAGCCAGTTTTGAACTCGTCTGGAACATCGTCGATTTCTTTATGGCCTTCCTGACGGCTTGCAACTTGATTGCCATCGTGCTCTTAGGTCGTTATGCCTTCCGCTTGCTCGACGACTATCGCCAGCAGAAGCGTCAGGGAATTAAGGAGCCCACGTTCCATCGCAGCCAGTTGCCTGAGTTGGAAAATGAGTTGGAGTGCTGGGAATAATGATATGTAAGTATGTTGTATGGAACAGATTGAACGGATCAAGCAGATGGAGCAGCGGTTAGAGAGGTCTGCTGCGGCAGTGATGGAACTTTCTGCAGCGCTGGAAAAGTATGAGGCTGTGCAGGAGGGTATCAAGGCCCTCAACAAGTATTATGGTAGCGATGTGTGGAGGCAGGATTATGCTGATGATGAGGCAGGGCTTTTACCTGCTGACCTGAAGCGTGGAGTGCTCTCTGAGGACGGCATCTGGAATCTGCTCTCAGATGCCCATGAGTTGAATGATCGTCTTCAGAATTTCCAAACTTTCCCCTAAAAAGTATCAATCACTCACATTTTAATCTTAAAGTATTTGAGCAAATCTTTGTATTGGTCTTGGGCAGTGAGACAGGTGTCTGTCAGGTAACCGTTAGTGTGGCCCCATTCTCGTAAGCCTCGATAATAGAACATCTTCAGTTCGTCTGTGATAATAAAGGGAACAATATCGTTTGCCAGACATTCCTTAAACATCAGCAGGCGTCCCACTCTGCCATTACCGTCTTGGAAAGGATGTATCTGCTCGAAGCGTACGTGGAAATCTAGGATATCCTCAAACGACTTCTGGCGATTGTGATTATAGTCGCTGAGCAAAACCTTCAAACTCTTATGAACTTCTTCTGGGGAACAGGTTTCCTGACCTCCAACCTCGTTGGGAAGGCGCTTATAGTCTCCAACTGCAAACCAATCCTTACGACTATCCGATGTGCCTGTCTTCAAGAGCAAGTGAAGATGCTTGATAAAATCCTCTGTCAATCGTTCTTCTGCGTGGTCGATGATATAGTCTATACAACGGAAATGGTTCACAGTTTCTAAGATATCATCCACATTAAGGGCACTATCCGTTATTCCAATAGTGTTTGTCTCATAAATATATCGAGTCTGATCGTGAGTCAGTTTGCTACCTTCAATATGGTTGGAATTATAGGTCAGATCGATTTGAGTGCGATGATAAATCCCACCCTTTAACTTTGATGCTTTCTGCTCTCGTAACACTTTGAGTAGAGGCGATAATATCTCCTTTTGTGAACTACGTTTTGGCAAAACGGCATCAGCAGGAATATTCCAAGTCTTACCTGTCAGGAATGCGCCTTCAATCTTTCCCCGTGCACAGTAATTACGGGCCGTGCGCTCTGAAATGCCATATTTCTCTGCAAACTGAATAACTGATATATATTCCATCGTTCTGTCCTATCGGCAAGTTTTGACTTCAATTTCTGCTGCAAAGATACAACTTTTTGCCGATACCGGCAAGAAATGAAATAAATATTTCCTCAAAAACTTGTAAGTTTCAGAAATAATCCTTATCTTTGCACTAAAAGAAATTAAATGAAAAAACTATTATCAATTATCTGTTTTATATTTGCATATGCTAATACCGCTATTGCACAGGTTACAAATACCGACTAAATTCGATTTTAAAAAGGTTGGTGTCAGTACTAAAGGATGTTATTATAATGAATACCTTGACGAAAAACATTTCTGTTGCTGGGCTATCACGAGTTTCGATAAGTCAAAAGGAATAATGACGCTAGAACTTAAAAACGAAGAATTTATAGGACCATCGACTACCACCTTCATAAGAATTGATAAAGAATGAGGTTTGACATAAAATGTTCAATCCCTCCCGTTTTCTTTGGG
>JAGCRH010000115.1 GCA_017964785.1 Prevotella sp. | reverse complement strand
TAGCCACCTAATTAGACGATTATTTACCTTATTAACTTGTTACTATTGCGGTCAATCCGTTTCGTATATCTCAAGAATATCTGTAAAATAATTATATACGACTGATTATCAGGCGTTTTCAATATTCAAAATTAAAACGCGGAATAATCTATTTATTGTCTAATTCTTTTTATCTTTGCCACCGATTTCTCATTTACTAACAAGAATCTATTTTGAAACCATTATGGCAAAGGCATTTTTATCTCATAGCAGCAGTGACAAATATTTGGTAAGAAAGATTGCTAATTTATTAGGTAACCAAAGATGTGTATTAGCCTATATATTTATTAATCATCTCTAAAAAATAAAACAATGAAAAAAGTTTTTTTAATCAGTTTATGTGTATTGGCACTCTCGGCAAGTGCACAGAACACGGCCCTTAAGGTTCAGAGCAACGGTAAGATTGCCATCCAGACAAATAGCACGGCATTGTCACCCATAGCCATTAACTGTGCAGGAAATTCCTCGAACTATATATATTGTAACGCTAGTGGAAAAAGCGGAATGTATTTGACTACGTCTGGTAATAACAGCGGCAATATATATGGTGGTCAATTTCATTCCTCCAATGCTTCTCGTGCTGTAGGATTGTTAGGCGAAACATGTCTTGGCGACACATGTATCGGCATAATGGGTTCAGCCTATGCGCCAAATAATAAAGCGATAGGTGTAAGTGGGCATATCAATTTTACCAATTATGGTGCTGCGATTTATGGGGGTGTTGAGGACGGTTATGAGGGCTTTGCCTGGCCTATCGATGGCAAATATGCTGGTTTTTTCAGGGGCAACGTAAAGGTAACGGGTACCCTTGATGCCACACTCCTTGGTGAATCATCCAGTTCGTCTGGTTCATCTGGCAGTGGACTGTCCCTGAGGGGAGCATCCGTTGCCAACAGCCTGTCGAGCCTCAATGTCACAACCTATCAAAAGGAACGTCCTGAAAGGCCACAAACCACGGAGATGGTTTATAAGGGCCTCGATGGTGACACGCTCTATAGAGGAAAGGCGCCCGAACCCGACATCATAGACGAACAGTTCTATGACAAGACCCACTACGCCCTTGATGCAGACCGGCTGGAAGAGGTCTTCCCCAATCTCGTGTATGTCAGGAAGGACGGCAGCAAGGCCATCAACTACGTGGAGATGATACCACTATTGGTGCAGAGCATCAATGAACTGAGTGCAAAGATAGAAGTCTTGGAAGGGCAGGCATCGGAAGAAACGGCCAGGAAGACCCGTTCCGCGAAAGACCTTCAAGCCTCTTCCCTAACCCAGAACAGACTCTACCAGAACATGCCGAACCCCTTCAAGGAGCAGACCGTCATCCGCTTCTCGTTGGCTGATGACGCGCAGAATGCCGCCATCTGCATCTTCGATATGACGGGCAAGACCATCAAGAAACTCCCCATTTCATCAGGCATGGAGAGCGTTTCCATCGGCGGCTACGAACTCGGCGAGGGCATGTTCCTCTACTCTTTAGTTGTCAACGGACAGGAAATTGATACCAAGAAGATGATTATTACGAAATAAACCGTAAGACGTATGAAAAGAATGCAATATATCAGGCTGTCATTCTCTATCTTGCTTTTCCATTATGCCAACTCTATGGTTGCTACCGAACTGAATGATAGTGTAGATACCTATCAGAACCAAACTGTAAGCACCGAGGTCTTTGTGCAAGGCCGTGATGTACTTACATCAAACAATGTTACCGTCACGCCCACAGGTGACCTTATTTTGACGGCTCCTGAGCGCATTGTCATTACAGGTCCTTTTGAAGTGCAACTTGGCGGACAGTTAAAACTGGATAGTGGGCACCAGTGCCCGGTAGTCTATGATTACGATTCTTCAGGTAATACCATTTTCAGACAGAAGAATTAGTTACAAACATTTCTCTTCATTTTCGCTTTCTCTTTCATTTTTCTTGCTAATCTGAATAATTATATGTACCTTTGCATTATGAAACCGTTCTTTACAGTACGGATCCTACTGATGGCCTTTGCCACATTATTATTCATCCTTCCTATTTCTGCATCTTCTGGCTATGTCGGACGTACGGAAGGAGAATTAACCGTTACGCCTCTGGGACAGGCAAACTATGAGATACCCATTCCTGCCATACCAGGAACAGGCGGAATGGTTCCAAACCTTTCCATCACATACAACAGTTCGAACCGTTCAGGTCTGCTGGGTTATGGTTTTGACCTTTCGGGTCTTTCCGTCATCGGTCGTGTACCCCAGAATTTAGCACTTGATGACAGGGCTGGCGAAGTGACCTTTACTGCTGCAGACCGGTTCGCCCTTGATGGTGCCCGACTGGTAATTACCGAAAGCGTAAACTCCCTACAACGCATTTATTCCACAGAGGTTAAAAATTTTGCCCGTGTTACGGCTTACGGTCCTGAGGGCGACCCAACATCGTTCACCGTGGAGACAAAAGACGGCATCACCTACGAATATGCAGCCAATAACCGCATCCTACAGCCATCTTCTACTGAGCCCGGACTCTTCTGGATGCTCACACGGGCCACAGACACCAGTGGCAACTATTTCACCGTAACCTACCAGGGCAACAATGAATATAACGAGATCTATCCCACGCGCATAGACTATACAGGTAACTCTGCCGCAGGACTGCAGCCATACGCCTCAGTGCGTCTCAGTTACGTAAATCGTCCCGATACAGCCTATACCTATATGTACGGCCATGTCGTGAGACATCTGAAATGCGTCAGCACCATTGGTATCTACTATGGTGATAGCATGGTTCGCACATACCGGATGGGATATACTGTCAACAACTACCACAATCTGCTTACCAGTATCACGGAGGTAGCGTCAAACAACACAGAGAAAAACCCCACCCTGTTCCAATGGCATACGGTAGATGACTTGACTGTCAATGGGCAAGACATACAGACCGTAACAAACCTTTACCATGTGACGCTCCATGTCGGCGACTTCAACGGTGACGGCAAGGATGATTATGTGGCCCTTCCTGCCGATGGCAACGCTCCATACAATGGCTGGCAACTATTCACAAGCAATGGCAGTACGTTCTCGAATGCTGGTAACGGATCTTTGTACAACACTTATGTTCCTGAGCAGGTTGCAGTGGCTGATTATAACGGCGATGGCAGGGCCGACATGGCTATCATGTCAAAGATGAACAGTTCATATAAGATGGTCAGAATCTATCTGTCCACGGGAACAGGTTTCCTCGAATCCCAATATGTTGCATCCTCTACAAGATCCTTCCATATCCTTCCCGTTGAGATTAACGGCGACGGTGCATGCGATTTGCTCTTGACCTTTGACGACGATGATGATTACCATATCTACAAGTCACAAGTCATCTATCCAAATTATTATAGTATTAGCCAAAGTGTGTCAACCACATGCTCCCAGGAATGGGGCAAGGCCTTATCTGTCGACATTAACGGCGACGGACTAACGGATATCATAAATATGAGGAGCAGCAACTCATGTCTGATGATAGCCAACGGACAGGGCGGGTTCACAGAGAGATCTTTTGGCTACAACACGAGCCAGAAACTGCTCTTCGGCGATTTCAATGCCGACGGGAAAGATGATTTTCTCTATTGTGCCTACGATGGTACACCGATATCTAGCGGCTGGCCTCTTTTTGTTTCTGTCGGAGAGGGCAACTATGGGTTTAGTGGCTATGTTCAACAGCCTTTCAATCCCATGAATGTGGAGACGTTTGTTGCTGACGTCAATTGTGACGGCTATGCCGACCTGCTGACAGTGAACAAGTCTGGTACCGGCCAGCCCCGCGCCTATCTCAACGACTGTATGTGTCATTTCTACGCGCAACCAGCCGGCAACAGCCCATACGGCACGAATAAGTGGAATTATTATCTCGGTGACTTCAACGGCGACGGCAAGCCTGAGTTTGTATGTACCGCTGACTACCAGAATGCTACTTGGAAAGGCTGTAAACTTTTCCTGCTACCAGACGGAGTCAGCCAACTCCTATCCTGTATAACAGACGGAATGGGAAATACAACGGAAATAGATTATAAATATATGAGCGATGCCTCTATTCACACACGAGGTACGACTCACAATTCAAACCTCACCTCCTTTTCCTCGTCATGGCCCATAGTTTATCAGGTGAACACTCCGGACGGCTTGGGAGGACAACACACCACATCATACCACTACGAAGATGCACTCCTACACCACAAGGGGAGGGGCGTGCTTGGTTTTTCAAAGGTATCTTCCACCGATGTACCAACTGGTATAGTGACCACTACGGAATTTGCCCCGTCAGTGAATAGGTACATCATGTCTCCCGTCCATAAGGAAACAAGGATTGGAGGACGGCTGCTTTCCGAGTCCGACATAACCTATAATTTCACAAGCCCAGGGACTAACGCTTTCAGCCACCTGCCAGAGACAATCACGGAGAAGACCTACGAGTACACTTCCGGCCAGTTGCTCACAGAAACTCAAACGGAATACACATACGACAATTATGGCAATCCGACCCGCACGGAAGTGACTAATGGCGGCATTACCATCACCACTGTCAACACGTATAATAACAATGAATCCACTTGGCGGCTGGGGCGACTGACAGCCTCAACTGTCACCAAGCAAGATGTTTCCGGAACATCGGTTCGGAATGCCCAGTTCGAGTACGAGACTTCCACTGGTCTGCTGAAAGCGGAGGTATCAGAGCCCAATAATTCAGCACTGGGCTATCGCAAAACATATATCCATGATGCCTTCGGTAATATTACCAGCAGTACGACAACACCACTGAATACAACATTCGCAGCAAGGACGGACTCTACCACATACGATGTGAAGGGGCGATTCCTCTGGACACAGACCAACGCTTTGGGACATACCGTCACCAATAGCGTAGACGCATACAGCGGCCTGATGTCCGGCTCTACCGATGCCAACGGCATCAGCACAGGTTACACCTATGACTGTTTCGGGCGGTGCATGACAGTGACCACACCCATCAGCAATACAACTACCACCGTAAACTGGAGCACTGGCCATACCGATGCCCCCGCTACGGCGCTCTACTATACCCGTACCGAGACTACTGGACAGCCTGTCAGTCTGGTGTTCTCCGACTGTCTGGGTCGTACTGTGCGCACCGTCACTGAGAATGCTTTCGGGCAGAAAGTCTACACCGATGTAATCTATAATAACAAGGGGCAGGTATGGAAGACATCAGAGCCCTACTTCTCTGGTAACACACCGTTATGGAACGTCAACACCTACGATGACGTGGGCAGAATTCACACACAGACCGACGCTGCGGGCAGTGTCACGACTTACACCTATAACGGCTACACAACCACAGTCACTGATGCACTGGGTCACAGCACCGTCCGTGAGACCGACTGTCATGGCAATCTCGTGCAATCCACCGACCATGAAGGCGGCACTATAACGTACGAATACGATCTGGACGGACATTGTACGCAACTCGTCGGGCCACGCACCACTGTCACCATGCAGTATGACCTAAGGGGCAACCGTACGCAACTTGTCGACCCCGATCTGGGCACTACTATATCGGTGTACAATGCCTATGGCGAATTGGTCAGGCAAACCGATTCGAAGGGTATCACTACGTTTGCATACGATCTGTTAGGGCGCATTACCACGGAAACACGTCCGGATGTGACCGTTACCAACGTTTACGACACCCGCTTCGTGGGAGCCATCACCAGCACATCAGCCTCCAACGGCACTTCTACACAATATTATTATGACAATTATGGCAGGACAATACAGCAGGTAGAGACCACGGGAAACAACTCGTTCACTATCTCCACCTCATACGACGCGTATAACCATCCGGCCACCATCACCTATCCCAATAACTACGCCATTGATTACGGCTATTCGACCAACGGCCTGCTCACCAGCGTAAAGGACCATTCCACTCATAGTGTCATCTGGCAACTCACGCAGCAGGACGCAAGGGGCAACGCTACACAGGAGACGCTTGGTAATGGTCTTGTTACCACCAACATATACCATGCAGCCACTGGGCGCCTCACCGCCATCAGCACTCCCGGCATACAGAATTGGACATACGCCTACGATGCCATAGGCGACCTTATACAGCGAAAGGATGTAGCCCGTAATATGACAGAAGGCTTTACCTACGACACATTGGGAAGATTGGTGGAAGTAAGCAGGAACGGACAGACTGTTCAGCAGTCGGCCTATGATGCTGCCGGCAATGTCGTGTCACGCACAGGCGTAGGTCATGGATTCACATACGAAGAAGGCACCAACCGCCTGACAGGCTTCTACGAGGAAAACGCATACGTCAGACCGTGGGACGAGATACAATACACATCCTTCCACAAGGTCTCACGTATCAAATACGGTTCTGACATACTGGAACTGACCTACGGACCAGGCAAGTCGAGGAGCAGGGCAGTAAGGAAGAGAAACAGTAGCACGGTGGAGACTAAATATTATGTGGGCAGCCTATACGAACTGTCAACTGGCAGCACCACCGTGAAGACCTGCTACATCTATGCCGGCGGAAAGGCTGTAGCCCTGCGTGAGACGAAGGGGTCAACAACCCGTATGCTCTACCTCCACCACGACCACCTCGGCTCTGTCATCGCCTACAGCGATGCCAGTGGCAATCTTGTGCAGGAGTTGAGTTACGATGCATGGGGCAGGAGGCGCAACCCGGCCACATGGCAGTACTATGCCGCTGCTTCCGACGCTCAGGCCGTCAATCCGTGGGGATTCTCCGGCCACGAGCACATAGACCTCTTCGAGTTGGTCAATATGGACGGGCGTATGTACGACCCCGTGACGGGACGTTTCCTCTCGCCCGATCCATACGTACAGGCTCCAGATTTCACACAAGGTCTAAACCGCTATAGTTACTGTCTGAACAATCCCCTTTCACTCATAGACCCCACAGGGTACAGTTGGCTCAGCGACAATTGGAAATCTCTCGTGGCTGCAGCAGTGGGAATAGTCGTGTCGGCAGTGACGCTGGGGGCAGGCTCCACTGTCGGTGTTGCCATCCTAGCCGGTGCAGCAGGAGGCGCGGCAGGTGCACTCACTGGTGCTCTCCTCAACGGCTCAAACTTCGGGCAGTTGGCAAAGGCAACACTCACCGGTGCTTTATGGGGGGCTGCCAGCGGTCTGCTTTTTCATGGGTCTGCAGACGATGTGCTGCTTCAGAAACTATTTAAGCATACATTCTCACAGGGATGGCTAGAAGGTATCCAAGGCGGTAATATGTTCCATGGTATGATGGTGGGAGCCATCTCGGGTGCTGGAGGCCATTATATCGATAATAATCTGAACACACTCGGCAAGGCTGGCGAGATTGCCGCCAATGCAGTCCTTGGAGGTACAATTGATGAGATGGGTGGTGGTAAATTTGCTAATGGCGCTATCACCAGTGCTTTCAGCATTATGTTCAACGATATGATGCATCCGAAAAATACAACTGAGTATCGCCGAATACTGAAAAAAGAAATAGAAAAAGACGGTAAATTAAGTTTTAATGAAGCTAAAGAATGGTGGGCTATAGGAAATGGAGAAACGTTAGAAATTGATGTCAATTCATTAAACTTAGATTTTATAGATGTGTCAAATAAAAAAATAGGTTCTGTGTGGTGTGTAAGCGTTGAACCTGGAGGGAAACATCAATGGGGTGTTTATGGAACAATAACAGTAGGTTATTTGGGTAATAAAGAATTAGTTGTATTTCCAGACAAATATAATTTTGACATAAAACCAAATCCAACAAATGACCCAAGTGTGACTAAACGCAATATATGGACTCGAATTGATAAAGCCATTCATGGAAAAGGAACTCCATACATTATTGTTTTTAAAGGGAAGTATAAATTAAAGTGAATAGTAGAAATGAGAAAAGTATTGCATAATATTACAGTTGCTTTTTTTGCGATAATTGTATTGGGTGTCATTTTATTAGTTGGTTTGTGGTATTGGCTTGACCCTGTTAATCGCGATTCTCCAATTACATTAAGGGGGAATTATGTGTATGTAGATGGCGATATCTGTATGACTGATGATAACGGCTCGTTGCATTTGGTGATTCCTGATGATGTGTGTAACTATATGTATGATGAGAATTACATCATAGCCTATCAACGTCCTTCATTTGTAAGAGCAGACTATTTTTGGTCGTTTGACAACACGGTAGATAAAGACAGCATAAAATCCTTAAAGAATCTATGTTATAGACTCAAAGATTGTTATTGGATTATAAATATTCGGAGCGATAGTGTCATAGGACCGTTAGATAAGAAAACATTTGATTATAATTGTTCCGTATGGGGCATAAAATTAGGATTCATGAGAATCACGGGGACAGACCTGTCCCCATGATCTTGACAATTAATGGACTTAATTCATATTATTAAATTATAATGATTATGAACAATAAAATTTTATTGATGTTGGTGTTTTGCTTCTTATGTTCAATACATGCAGTTGCACAAACAGACTATTATTACGATAGTTATGGGACAAAGATTCCCTTATCCCTAAATGAGAACAAGGTCTTGGTCAGCGTTCCTATTGATTGTAGTCTTGTTAGCGAAAGAATTCGTGCAAATGTCCAGGCTCTTTATTCGTCGGCGGACGTGAACTTCTACTTCTTTTTTATTACTCGGGCAGATTTGGAGAAGTTAACCTCATTGGATTCCTGGGGAGAAGATGCAAAGTCTGTGATGATTACTTCATGTTATTATAGAGATGATGACAGGGGGACGTTTTACAAGGAGGTTTATTCGACACCTTACTTGCTTGTAACACTCAAGAAGGAAGAGGATATAGACTTGTTAACTTATTATGCAGAGAAGTATAACCTTAAAATTGCTCGGCATTTTTCTTCAGGTTTTATGCGCTTATTGTATATTCTGCATGTTACCCTGAAGAGTGAAAAAAGCCCAATGGAATGTGCGAATGAAATGTATGACAGTGGAGATTTCGCATCGTCAGTTCCAGATTTCGCTCTTGCCGGTAGCGGGGCTGCGGATCAAACTTCTGTTCGAAGCATCACCACTGCAACAACAGGCCCGTCCTCAGAGATCTACGATCTGCAGGGCCGCCGTCTTTCCATCATACCCCAAAAGGGCGTGTATATCCAAAACGGCAAGAAGAAACTGGTAAAATAGGTGATACCTACGATGAGAACAAGGACATTTATCAGAGTGATGTCGGAAGCCCCATGATTCGGTCACCAAAGAAAAAAGCACAAAATAATTTGGTCGTTACCGGAAAAGTTACTACCTTTGCAGCGACAAATTAAGTCGAACGCTTTAAATAGAATGCTATGGAGCAATTAATTCATTATGTTTGGAAGCATAAATTATTCCCTCTAAGGGAATTGGAGACAACCGACGGCAAGCACGTCGAAGTGATTGACCCGGGACTGCACAACCACAATGCAGGGCCAGACTTCTTCAACGCCAAAGTGAAGATCAGTCGCACCCTCTGGGTGGGTAATGTGGAGATCCACGAGAAGTCGAGCGACTGGTATCTGCACGGGCACGACAAGGATCCGCACTACGACAATGTGGTGCTCCATGTGGCGAGAGTCATCGATACGGATGTGAAGAACTCCCAAGGTGAATATCTGCCGCAACTGCAACTGGATGTGCCGCAACACGTACAGGAGCATTACGAGGAACTGCTGGCGACGGAGAGTTATCCACCTTGTTATAAGGTTATCCCAGACCTGACACGACTGATGGTACACGCCTGGATGGCGGCCTTGCAGACGGAGCGACTGGAACAGAAGACGGAGGCCATACGGCAGCGGGTGGAGCAGTGCAACGGCTCATGGGAGGATGCCTACTTTGTGACGCTGGCCCGCAACTACGGCTTTGGCATCAACGGTGATGTGTTCGAGCAGTGGGCACGTAGTATCCCACTCAGTGCGGTGGCCCACCACCGCGACGACCTCTTTCAGATTGAGGCCATCTTTATGGGGCAGGCGGGACTGTTGCAATTGGAGGCGGTGCCTGACTACTATCAGCAGGTGGCGCTCAATGAGGGATACTTCTCGAAACTGCGTAACGAATATCTATATCTGGCGCATAAATTCTCGATGAAACCGATAGATTTTAAACTTTGGCGGTTCCTCCGGCTCCGTCCACAGAACTTCCCACACATCCGCATCTCGCAATTGGCGAGTCTTTACTTTCAGCAGAAGGCCAGTCTGAGCCAACTCATCGAGTGCGAGACCATCGAACAACTGAAGGCGGTACTGAGTTCACATGTGACACCTTACTGGGAGACGCACTATACCTTCGGCTCCACCAGTAGCAAAAATGAAAAGCACCTCTCCTACGGTTCACTCAACCTGTTGATGATTAATACGGCCATCCCCATGCTCTTCGCCGTGGGACGCCATCGGGGCAAGGAAATGCTCTGCGACAAGGCCTTCGACTTCTTAGAGCAGTTGAAGGCGGAGAACAACTACATCATCCGGATGTGGCAGCAGGTAGGGCTTCCCGTGCAGACGGCGGGCGACTCACAGGCCCTCATACAGTTGAAGAAGGAATATTGCGACAAGAAGGACTGTCTGCGCTGCCGCTTTGGATATGAATATTTGAAAAGGTGATGATTTATGTATCAGGAATTATTTTATGCGATGGCGCTGACGCGCCTGACGAACTTTAACTTCCAGCAGGCGCTGGAACTGTATAGGGCGGTGGGCAGTGCCCAGAAGATTTATGAGCATCGGATGGATATCGGGGAGATCGTGAGGGATTGTTCACCCCGTCTGATGGAAGCCCTGAAAGACTGGAATGAACCGATGAAACGGGCAGAACTGGAACTGAAATATATGCAAGAGCATGGTATTCGCGGACTGACACCCAGTGACGACGACTATCCCCAACGACTCCGTGAATGCACCGATGCCCCCATTGTATTATATTATAAAGGTAATGCCGACCTGAACCAGGCGAAGATTGTCTGCATCGTGGGAACCCGTCAGATGACGGTCTACGGACAGGACCTGATACGTTGCTTTATCCGAGACCTGCGCCAATTGTGTCCGCAGGTACTGATTGTCAGTGGACTGGCATACGGTGTGGATATCCATGCACATCGCGAGGCACTGGCGAATGGTTATCCGACAATAGGCGTGCTGGCACATGGACTGGACCAGATATACCCCTATCGCCACAAGGAAACAGCCGCCCAGATGCTCAGTCACGGTGGACTGCTGACGGAATTTATGACGCAGACAAATGCCGATAAGGCTAACTTTGTGCGGCGCAACCGTATCGTGGCGGGTATGTCGGATAGTTGCATCGTCGTAGAAAGCGCGGCTAAAGGAGGAGGGTTGATCACAGCAGAGATTGCCCAAAGTTACGACCGCAGCGTATTTGCCTTTCCCGGTGCCGTCAGTATGACTTACTCCGAGGGCTGTAACAACCTGATACGCGACAACGTGGCTGGCCTGATTTCTAATGCGAGTGATTTTGTGAAGGCAATGGGATGGCAGGAAGAGACTCAACGACAGCAGGCTTTATCCGATGGAATCGAGCGAAATCTATTTCCAGACCTCTCACCAGAGGAACAAAAGGTGGTCTGTCTGTTGCAGCAGACCAACGACCTGCAACTCAACATCCTCAGTGTGAAGACAGGCATCGGCATCGGGCCTCTCACGGCTATCCTCTTTCAGTTGGAGATGAAGGGGGTGGTCAGACCTCTCGCTGGTGGCATGTATCACCTGCTGATGTAAAAATATTCCTTTTCACTCTTCACTCTTCACTTTTTTTTTTTGTACCTTTGCAGCCAGTTATGAGAACGAAGTATATTTTTGAGACGCGGATGCAGGTGCGCGACTACGAATGCGACATCGAAGGCATCGTGAACAATGCCAACTACCTGCACTATTGTGAGCACACCCGCCACCTGTTCCTGCAACAGTGCGGCCTGAGTTTTGCCGAGATGCACGCCAAAGGCGTGGACGCCGTGCTGGCACGCATGCAGATGCAGTTTAAGATACCCCTCAGACCCGACGATGAGTTTATCTCACGACTCGGACTGACCAAGGAGGGCGTGAAATACATCTTCCACCACGACATCTGTCGGGCGGAAGATGACAAACTCTGTTTCAGGGCGCACGCCGAACTGGTGTGCATTGTGGACGGACGACTGGCGGAAAGCGAGGACTACGACCGCGCCTTCGCTCCCTATCTTTAGGACAGGCGTGCAGGACGATTTTGTACAAAACTTGCCGATAGTATGAGACAGATATGGACAATTCTGCTTCTGGTGCCAGCGATGCTGATGGCGCAGGAAGTCACTCTTTTGAAACAACGGAAATTCCCCAAGACGGTGCCTGCCGGGAATTATAGTGGGATCACATGGATGGGCGGAAACCGTTATGCTGTGGCGAATGACAAATCGCCAACAACTGGTTTTTACCAGATGACGATAGACATAGACAGTATTGAAGGCGATATACTGTCTGTGCGTCTGGACACCTTTCTGACTTGTGGCCAGCCTACTCGCGATGAGGAGGGTATCTGCTACGTGCCTCAGCGTCAGACCGTCTTCGTGAGTGGAGAGAAAGACCAGGAGATCCTTGAGTTTGACCTTCAAGGGCAATTGACAGGCCGAAAACTGAATATTCCGGAGATCTTCAAAACGGCTTATTCGAATCGTGGTTTCGAGGCACTCACTTATCAGCAAAAGACGCATCGTTTTTGGACCACTTCTGAGAATACCCTTCAGGCAGACGGAGAGAAGCCAACGATAGACAAGAAAGTCAGGAACCGTCTGCGCCTTCAGTCTTTTGGTGATGACTTGCAACCGAAAGAGCAATATTGGTATGTGACTGACTCGGCGATTGTCAAAAAGCGCAAGGGCACCAGTATCATGGGTGTCGGTGGCTTGGCGGCTCTCGAAGATGGAAGGATTGTGGTGCTCGAACGTGAGTTGTATTTTCCCAAGAAGCAGGTCGGCTCGTATTGCCTCGTCAAACTCTATGTGGTCAATCCCTCACAGCAGCAGCCTGGCGAACTATTAAAGAAAACCCTGCTGACGCAATTCCGCACAAAATTCAGTCTCACTCGCAGGAACTTCGCCAACTACGAAGGTATCTGCGTCGGGCCCAAACTGGCAGACGGACGCCAACTGCTCATCCTCGTCTGCGATTCCCAAAACCAGTATCGGGGCCTCTTGCGCGACTGGTTCAAACCCATCATCCTTCCTTAAAAAAAGATAATTTTTTGGTGGTTTCCTAATAAATATGTATCTTTGTAGCCTGAAAATTATTCATTACTAACAAATAACTCTTTAAAAAATGAACAACGTACCTGTTATTAAGATTGGAATTGTCGCCGTTTCTCGCGACTGTTTCCCTGAGTCACTGGCAGTTAACCGCCGTAAGGCCGTGATTGCTGAGTATGAAAAGAAATTTGGTAAGGAAGGCATCTACGAGTGTCCTATCTGCATCGTTGAGAGTGAGATCCACGCTCAGCAGGCACTGGCTGATGTCGAGAAGGCTGGCTGTAACGCGCTCTGCGTATACCTGGGCAACTTCGGTCCTGAGATCTCTGAGACCATGATTGCCGACTGGTTCAAGGGCCCGTCGATGTTCATCGCTGCTGCTGAGGAGACTCAGAAGGACCTGATCGATGGTCGTGGTGATGCTTACTGCGGTATGCTGAATGCCAGCCAGGCGCTGAGCCTGCGCAAGACTCGCGCTTATATTCCTGAGGAGCCCGTTGGCGACGCTGCCCAGTGTGCTGAGATGATCCACGAGTTCCTGCCGATCGCTCGTGCTATCGTTGGTCTGCAGAACCTGAAGATTATCTCCTTCGGTCCTCGTCCCAACAACTTCCTGGCTTGTAACGCTCCTATCCGTGCCCTCTATGATCTCGACGTGGAGATTGAGGAGAACTCAGAACTTGACCTGCTGGAGGCATTCCAGAAGCACCAGGGTGACAAGCGCATCGATGCTGTCGTAGCAGATATGGCTAAGGAACTCGGCACTGGTAATAAGATCCCTTCTGTGCTGCCGAAACTCGCTCAGTATGAGTTGACACTGACCGACTGGATCGAGGGTCATAAGGGTTCTCGTCAGTTCGTGGCTATGGCCAACAAGTGCTGGCCTGCCTTCCAGACCATGTTCGGTTTTGTTCCCTGCTACGTGAACAGCCGTCTGACAGGTCGTGGTATTCCTGTGGCTTGTGAGGTTGATATCTATGGCGCTCTGTCTGAGTACATCGGTACCTGCATCTCTCAGGATGCTGTTACCCTGCTCGACATCAACAACACCGTACCTACCGATATGTACGAGGAGAGCATCAAGGGCAAGAAGTTTGCTTGCGACACATACACCGAGAAGGAAATCTTCATGGGCTTCCACTGTGGTAACACCGCTTCTTCTAAGGTTTGCAACTGCCAGATGTGCTTCCAGCGTATTATGGCACGCGCATTGCCTGTTGAGGTTACCAATGGTACCCTCGAGGGTGACATCCAGCCCGGTTTGGCTACTGTATATCGCCTGCAGTCAACAGCTGATACCAAGCTGCGTGCCTACATCGCTCAGGG
>JAGCRH010000114.1 GCA_017964785.1 Prevotella sp. | reverse complement strand
TTGAACTTCACATGCGAGGCAGCAGAGTCCTTGCTCACACCCACCACCTCGTAGCCTGCACCTTGCAGTTCGCCATAGTGGTCTCTCAGGCTACATGCCTCCGCCGTACAGCCACTCGTGTTGTCCTTCGGATAGAAATACAGCACCAACTTACGTCCTTTGTAATCACTCAGACGGATGTCCCGTCCCTGTTCGTCTTTGCCCAAAATCTCGGGCGCCTTGTCTCCAATGTTCATTGTCATATTATTGAAAATGATATCCTCATTATCTTCTAATCCATCGCTATCTCTTTTAGAGACTGCAAAATTAAAGAAATATTCGACCTTTTTGCCAGAGGTTAACATTATTTAATAATGACAGAAAAGAAACTTCCCGTAAAAAACCGTATATTTGCAACAAAATAACAACTGAAAACAATTATCGATATGAAAAAATTAGGCTTATTATGTTTGTTGGTAGCCATGATAATGGCATCGTGCTCACGTGATGACGATAGTATTGACATGCAGAGTATCTTCAATGACACAGAAGTATCTGACGACAATATTAAGACGGACCCTGAGATGGTGACTGTGCCCAATCTGCCCACAGCAGTTTACGGCCAGTTTGAAGAGAATTCCACCGGAAAAGCCTTGCTCAATCGTTTGGGAATAACATACCAAGGTTACCAGGAAGGTACGAAAATGATTATGTTAAAGGGCGATGAAACACTCCAGTTCGCAAATGATATTGAGAATATCCGCCATCTGACCAGAATGATGATGAACGGCGGTCTACTGGCGATAGATCGTCCCACTATTAAAGATGCCTTTGTTATCACGACCGCCTTTGTGGTGGGTGTTATCGATTATCAACAGGCCGAGATTGATGAGAACTTTGATCTGACAGATGAACAGAAGCAGGAGGCAAGGGAACACTCTGCCATAAAGGAACGTGCTGAGACGCGTCTGAATAATATGCGCCGTTTGGCTACGAGGGCTGGTATAATAGATGATAACGAGGTTTTTGCCGAGATGGTCATTATGGGTATGAACGAGTATTTCTATATGGAACCGTTCAAAACTGAAGAAACCGTAGAACTACGCTCTGAGGATACTGAAGGGCAACTGCTGGAATCGATACTGACGAAACAGACATTTGAACGCGATAGCAGGGAAGCAAACATATTGGCCAATGGCGTGGCACGTTGGCTTAATGAGATAGACAAGAACCGAAGTGAGGCTCAGGCCGAGGCCCGGTCGCATTTGTTGACAACCCGTGCCGATGGCGGTAATGCCATCAATGCACTGATGGATGCCAGCGAGACTTTTACCTTCAATGGTAACATCTTAACACTCAACCCTGAGCACAAATTGGTGAGAAGTGCCAACCGCGTGCAGATGACCGTAAGGTCGTGGGGAGTACACGACATCGACTCGAACAAGGATTATTATTATATCAAGCAGAATGTGACCGTAAGCATGGGTGACAGAGGCTATGAACGGTTGTTCTTCCCCCGTGAAGAAGACAAATGGACAAAGTGCAACGGTTTTGGTGATTACCCATTGTACTATGGCGCGTTCCTCTCAAACTATGAAACTTCGATGGAGTTGACAGGCGATAACAACGACAATATCCAACTGGAAGCAGCAACACCTGCAACCGAAAACCAAAGTACCACCATCTCGATAAACGTAGGTTATTCGGAAAGTTCCAGTTCCAGCATAGGTTACTCCTGGAGCAGTAACGCTGGATATAACGGCAACGGTCCATTGGGCAGTATAACGAGCGGTATCAGCAAGACTGATGGTAAGACCAACGGGTCATCATTCTCCATGAACAACTCAAGAGCCCATAAAGACCTTGAGGTACACAAGAACCGCAATGGAAACAAAGTGACCTGGAGCTATAAGGGCAATCTGCCAAAAGGCAGAAGAGAGACAGGCAGCGATGCCTATCACTACAAGCACGACATAGCACCTGCTATTTTGGTGAGCGATGCAGACCTGACCAACGAGATATGCTGGTCAGTGGCTAACCCCACAGGCACATATACGCTGAACATCACATCGTATCCGCAGACGGCAGTACTGCTACAGTCAAAGACTATCAAGGAGAACGGTGAGTATGCTCGCAAATATGATTACACCAACACTTATACGGAGAGCACCTTCAAGCACGAGTTCCTGCAGCCTAACCGATTCCTGCAGAAATGGCGTATGAGCATAACCGTAGATGAGTGGGAGGATAAACAGGATAAGACTGCCCTGAAGGAACTGGAGAATTACTTTACCGAAAAGTATCCCGATATTTATCGCAGTGTATTCACTGTGGCAGACAAAACAGAGACCAGCGTGCAGGTGATCAACGCCATCATAGAAAATGCCACAAACGCTTTCGATAAGCAGAAAGATATCCTTCAAGAACTGGCACAAAACTATGGCATCAAGGCATTTTCTATCCACTGGCGGTGCGATAATGAAAACCTACGCCAGAAGAAAGACTATACGATTGAAGTTCCAGAATTCAAACTGATAGCCGATAGCGGTACGGGTACTGATGAGTTTGGCTTTGCCAACCTGATTGACGACAGCAGAAAAACCAAGTGGATGGGTACCAACGCGAACGCGATAAGTGGTGCTGATGTACCCTATATTGAATTCCACAGCACTATACCTATTACAATAGGAAGTTACAGTTTGGTTACAGCCGATGATGCTGCAGAATATCCGTCACGCAATCCGTCATACTGGAGACTTTACGGCAAACAAAAACAAGAAGATAACTGGACACTGATGGACGAAAAGGATTTCCGCAGAGACTACGAAGCAGGGTTGCCAACAAGAAGCAACAAGATGAAGACCTTCGAGTTGAACGGTACAAAACTCAAGAGTGCCAAGTACTTCCGATTCGAGGTAAACTACGGCTACGGCGCATTATTCCAAATAGCAGAATTATATCTTAACAATTAAATTACCCATAAGGTCGCTGACTAAGCAAACCAGCAGATGATAATCGTATAGAATCCTCTCTCAGGATCGAGCACAGGCTTCTCAATGGAGTACTTTCCGTCGTAATCCCTCATGGAATTCACGGTGATGACTTCTCCTGCTGGTATTTCCTGCTCGACAACCACGTACATACCGCCACAGTCCACCACACCTGACTTCAGGAAAGCCTCGAAGAAACGGTCGGCATCGCCCTTATCAGTGAAATTCAGGCTGGCATGGGTCGAAGTGTCCAGACTGTATTGGAAATAACAGGCATGATCGCTCGTGGGCTTTAATTCATAGCCAAAATCTGTCTTCTCTCCCTTCTCCACATTCAGGCCATATACGATGTCATAAGAGCCTACGTCGCCTTCATCGCCGTCATCTTCGTATGTGTACAGATACGTCAGTCCGCACTTCGCTTCACGATTGACACCTATTGAATCAAGGAAAGCCCTGAATTCCTCAATCGGAATCACCAAAGTATCATCCACTTCTGCCGAAACCGCCACAGAGTCCTCCGATACTATTCCCATAGAATCCGCAACAGCCTCCTGGTTCACCGTCGATTTCGTGGCCGCACCGCTGCAAGCCGTCAACAGGCCAGCCATCACAATAAGATACAATACTGTCTTCATCTTCTCACTCTTTATCTGTTTTTATGTGTTAAGGATCTGCTCTGCGTGCTCCTTGGTCTTCACCTGCTTGCCAGCGAAGATCTGTTCGATGATGCCCTCCTCATTAATAATAAAGGTGGTGCGGATGGTGCCCATCGTCTTCTTGCCGTACATCGTCTTCTCGCCCCAGGCTCCCATCGCCTCCATCAGCGTCTTATCGACATCGGCTATCAATGGGAAGGGCAGTTCATGCTTCTCCTTGAACTTGACGTGCGAGGCAGCAGAGTCCTTACTCACTCCCACCACCTCATAGCCTGCGCCTTGCAATTCGCCATAGTGGTCTCTCAGGCTGCAAGCCTCTGCCGTACAGCCACTCGTGTTGTCCTTCGGATAGAAGTACAGCACCAACTTACGTCCCTTGTAATCACTCAGACAGATGTCCCGTCCCTGTTCGTCTTTGCCCAATATCTCAGGCGCCTTGTCTCCGATGTTCATATTTTTATTCGT
>JAGCRH010000113.1 GCA_017964785.1 Prevotella sp. | reverse complement strand
TGGAAACCATGTCTTCGACCCCGATCTGTTTGACACGCCTGTCGAGGAGCATTTCTTCGGACAGATCACGCGCCAGCATGGTCATTCACGTGATGAAGGCTTCGGTCTGGTGAGCAGCGATGCCCACGGCATCTATGTGCCCCTCATCCGCGAGGTAGAGGTTGAACTACCGGGTTCCGTCGATGAGGCCCATTTCGATTCCATCGTCAACGACATCCGACAAGCCGCCAGGCAGGCTGACAAATCCATCGAGCGGACAGACGACAGTCTTGTCCGTCTGGCCTTCATCTTCGGCGGGAAAGTGAAAGAAGGCAAGCCCCATCGTCTTAATGCTTATCAGGAGACAGCGAGGAATCCCATCGTCAAGGAAAGCCGATTCTACTTCACACCCGATAAAAAGGCAGCCTCCTATTGGCTGGCTGAGGTCTATTTTAAGACCACCGGTCCGCGACGACTGGTCATGCACCTGCTCTCTGTCGATAAACTCTACGCCTCCGACTGTCCTGCCATCCTTGAAAAACGCTGCCACGTTGAGGGAACGGTATTGGATGAGAACGGTCAGCCAATGCCCGACGCACTCGTTGACGGCAATTATATTGAGCCTTCCGATGCCAGCGGGGTCAGAACCGACAAGAACGGACATTTCGACCTCTGGCTGCCATATCACGAAACTCGGGTCAGAGCGAGCAAAGTCGGCTACCTTCGTGGATTTTCAAAGCTCGCCGACACCGCTCCCATCACCATCCGCCTGACTCCTAAAACATCCCCCAAAAGTCAACCATCACTCATCAAGGCAGTCCATACCACAAAGGAAGGCACCGTGAAGGCAGGCGACAAGATCAGCGGTACCGTGAGCGACGAATTCGGCCCGCTGATGGGTGCCACCATCTGCGAGATTGACGCTAGAGATCATATCGTCAATTCAGCCATCACCGATAATAATGGGCATTTTGTCATGAAGGTCCGGAATCCTGAAAACCTCCTCCGCTTCAGTTATGTGGGCATGATAACCGAGAAACGGGCTATCGACAAGAAGGAATACAAGATCATCATGGAGCCATCAATGAATCCAAGTTTTCCGCATTCTACTGATGGGCAAAGCGGCTACAGATATATACCAGTAGACGGACAAAGACGAGTCAATAATAAGGGTCTGCCTATCCCGCTGCGAGAGGGGAGCAACGTCACTGAGCGCATTTCAATGGCGGATTATGAGGGACTCGGAATAGTGGAAGATGGAGAAGGGGTGTCGAATGAGAACAATCCGCGTGGCTACATCCCCCTGACGGATGAGGAGCAGGCGCTGGTGATGCCTGTCAATGACCTCGGTTTCAATATGTTCCGCAAAGTCGGTTCCAAGGAAAGCATTCTCCTGTCGCCTATGGGCATGACCTACGCTCTCGGACTGATCAGCAACGGGGCTGGCGGGAAGACAAAGAAACAGATATATAATGTGCTGGGCTGCGATGACGCAAAAGCCGCCAATATCAATGAGTTCTGCCGCAAGATACTCACGGAAGCACCGAAACTCGACAGGCTGACCCAAATGGAGATCAGCAACCTTTTCTGCTCACATAAAAGCCACAAACCCATGCCTACTTTCACGAAGATTGCTAATGAGTATTATCACACCACCCTCAAAAGCATGGACTTCGATAGTGAGCATTCGGTGGATGAGATCAATCAGGAGATCAGCGAGCATTCGAACGGGATGTTGCCGAAGGTACTCGACAAGTCGAACTTAGACCCCATGATGGGTTTCGTCCTGACAAATACCATTTACTTCAAAGGCATCTGGACGCATAAGTTCCCTAAGGCCCTTACACGTGACGAGGAATTCAAAGATGAGGACGGCAAAAAGAAGACGATGCCGATGATGAATGAGAAGCGCAACTACTACTATACCGAGAACGACCTCTGTCAGGTACTCAGTCTGCCTTATAGCAATGAAGCCTATCAGATGATCGTCCTGTTACCAAAGAAGGGTAAGACCGTCAGTGAGGTGGCTCAGTCGCTGACAGCAGACAGTTGGCAGCGGATGGGTGCCCAGATGAGAAAAGTCCTGGTGGAAGTGAAGTTGCCGCGCTTTGAGTCGTCATCCGATGTGGAACTCACCAGTGTCATGTCGGCACTCGGCCTGTCCGACGCCTTCCACATGGGAAGGGCGGATTTCTCCAATCTCTTCGACGCGAAATCCCGCATCGGCATGATCAGTCAGGTAGGCCGCATCAAGGTCGATGAGACAGGTACGGAGGCAACGGTTGCCACCATTTTGCAAGGGCGTATTACCGGGCTGGATATCATCCCGCCGCCAGACAGTGTCAAATTCCACGCCACACACCCCTTCCTCTATGTCATCAGGGAGGTGTCAACGGGTGCCATCTTCTTTATCGGACAGTATATGGGAAAGTGATGCGTTATTACTGCATCTGCTGAATGGTGTCGCGGCACTGCTCCATCAGCCATTTGGGGGTGGAGGTGGCACCGCAGATGCCTACTGTCTGGATGCCCTCTAACCACTCGGCCTGTATCTCCTGCGGGTCTTCTATCAAGTGGGTGTTGGGGTTGACACGCAGGCACTCGTTGAAGAGCACCTTGCCATTACTACTCTTCCGTCCGCAGACAAAGAGAATCAGGTCGTGGCGGGTGGCAAACTGCGAGATATTCGGCATACGGTTGGCTACGGAACGACAGATAGTGTCGAAACTCTTGAAGGTGGCCTCCGGGGAGATATGAGAAGAGATATAGTCGATGATACGGTGGAACTCATCGAGCGACTTCGTGGTCTGGCTGTAAAGGTAGATATCGTTGGTAAAGTCAAGTTCCTTCACCTCGTCGAAACTCTCGATGACGATAGCGGTGCTGTTGGTCTGGCCCACCAGTCCGAGCACTTCGGCATGACCTTTCTTGCCGAAGATGACAATCTGGGTGTGGGTGACCTCCCCTGTCCCCTCCTGTAGGAGGGGGAATTGGGTATTCTCATCGTATTGTCGTTTGATGCGCTTTTGGAGTTGGAGCACCACAGGACAGGTGGCATCGATGATCTCGATGTTGTTACGACGCGCCAGTTCGTAGGTTTCAGGCGGTTCGCCATGGGCCCGCAGAAGCACTTTCACATCGTGGAGTTCGCGCAGGTCATCGTGGTTGATGGTGATGAGTCCCATCTCACGAAGGCGTTCGCACTCCATACCATTGTGTACGATATCACCGAGGCAATATAACGTGCCACCATGAGCCAGTTCTTCCTCGGCTTTGGTGATGGCGGTGGTCACACCGAAGCAGAAACCACTGCCGTTATCGATTTCAATCTGAATCATTTCTTCAATAAATCAAAATAGAGGTCAAGGAGATCCTGGGCGGCGATGAAGGAGGTCTTCTGGCCGGCGAGAACCATCTGCTCTGCGGGCTGGAGTTGCGCCTTGATAAGAGGATTGTTGTAGAAGTTGAGTCGCAGGTGCTCGTTGATACTCTCGTACATCCAGTACTTCGACTGCTCATTGCGACGGAAGTCGAAATAACCGTTAGCCTTCACGAAGTCGAAATACTGATAGATCATATCCCATATCTCCTTCACACCCGTCCCATAGAAACCGCTGTAACAAAGCACTTTCGGGCTCCATCCGCTATCGGGCATCGGGAAGAAATGGAGGGCATTGCGGAAGTTTGTCGCTGCCATCTGACAGCGATCCACATTGTCGCCATCGCACTTGTTGATGACGATGCCATCACTGATCTCCATAATACCGCGTTTGATGCCTTGGAGTTCATCACCAGTGCCTGCCACCTGAATGAGCAGGAAGAAATCCACCATCGAATGGCAGGCCGTCTCACTCTGTCCGACACCTACCGTCTCGACGAAGATCTTATCGAAGCCTGCGGCCTCACAGAGGATGATGGTCTCACGGGTCTTGCGAGCCACACCACCCAACGAACCTGCCGAGGGACTGGGGCGGATGAAGGAATCCGGATGCAGTGCCAGTTTCTCCATACGGGTCTTATCGCCGAGGATACTGCCCTTGGTACGTTCCGACGAGGGGTCGATGGCGAGGACGGCGAGTTTACCGCCTTTCTCTTTGAGTACGTGGATGCCGAACTCATCGATACTCGTGGACTTACCTGCACCAGGTACACCACTGATACCCACACGGACGGAGTTGCCGCTATACGGCAGGCACTTGTTGATGACCTCCTGTGCTTTCGCCTGGTGGTCGGGGTTGACACTCTCGATAAGGGTCACTGCCTGCGAAAGGATGGTGACATCGCCTTTGACAATGCCCTCCACCATCTCTGCTGCCGTGAGTTCACGGCGTTTGTTGCGTCTCAGATAGGGGTTGACGATAGGGGGCTGCTTGACGCCACTATTGACTTGCAGGCCTGCATATTCTGAACTATTCTCAGGATGCTCCATATTATTTCACATTAATATTAATCACGACTTTTGCGTGATCGGGGTCGTTGGTAATCATCAAGATACGGGGTTTGGTACGCAGTCTTTGGAGATCGTCGGCATAACCCGTCACTTTCAGTGTCGTGGACAGACCAGGCTCCAACTCCTGTTTGCCTAACGTGACCTTCAATCCGGTGGTGAAGAGTTGCATTGAGGAGATTTTTAACGTAGTCTTTCCCACATTGGAAAGTTGCAACTCCACCGTCTTCTTTTTCTTGCCGCCGAAGTCGGTAAAGTCGATATCGGTGGAAGACATCTGCAACTGCGGGGCGAGGGCCTTGCTGAACTCATCGTAGTCCTGCAAATGGGGCAGCAGCACCACAGAAACAGGGATTTCACTGTCCTTGCTCACCTTTTCACCCAACCGACGAGCCAGATAGACGGAGGACTGCGTCAGTCCGAAGTCACGGAGTTTGTCGGAGTTCAAGGTGACGGAGATCGTACCGCCCTTGCCAGGTTCCAATATCTCCGGTTTCGTGGTGGCAGAGAGGTATGGTGGCAGATGCATCAGGTGGGGCTGCATCGACTCATCACCATTGTTCATCACGTGGATCTCCTGCATCGGGGTGTCGCCCTTGTTGACATCATCGAATTCCAACTCATTGTTGTCGTACAGCATATCACCCATCGCGAGGGGATAGTTACCGGTATAGTCGAGCACCTCAGGTACCACGACACCTCGCATCGTCAGATAGACGGGTTTCTGAGATCCGTTGCTGACAACGGCTGCCATCTTCTGGAAATGACCCAGCATCTTGGCATCGTAAGTCATCTTGATGGTAAACTTCTCACCTGATCCAACCTCCTTGGGATATTCCACTGCCGTACAGCCGCAGTCGGGTTTCACACTCTCTATGATGAGTTTGCGACGACCTTTGTTGCGGAGTTCGAAAGTAGCCGTGATGGGTTGTTGGAACCCTGTACGACCTGCATTTACCTTCGCCTGTGTGACCTCTAAGGTCTGAGCCAAAGAAGTGAGAAGTGATAAGTGAAAAGTGATAAGTATCAACAGTATTTTCTTCATATTTCAAATTATTTTTCAACGCTAAGGGTTTGTGAGTGGGTTGTTCCGTGGAACTCGGGGGCGTAGGCGCACTGGACGGTACAGGTACCTGTCTCGTAGACACCAGGACGATCGATGTAATATTCTTTCTCGATGACGTGCCTGCCCTTCGACATCATATCGAAATAAAAGTTCGTGGAATAGTCGCGTGGCGTACAGTAGGAGCCTCTGGAATAGTAACTCATCTGATCAACGGGTTCCAGACAGGCAGCACGCTTGTCAATCACCTGTACGAAATCGTAGTCGCGATCTGCCTCGATGGTGATGCGGATGGTGACCCTGTCGCCCACTTTATAGGTGTTGGGTGATGGGTGTTGGGTGTTGGATATTACCTCGCGGGTTACTTTCAGTCCTGAGGACTGATCGGCAACGGATTTCGTGGGCTGTGTGAACTGTGCATAGACGGCTCCCCACGATGTGCCTTCGGAGGTCTTATCCACTGTCAGGGTCTTGCTCTCCACAGGTACCGGTGCCTTCACATAACCGATAGCAGCGGTGGCCTTCGGCATCTCCAAAGGCTTGGCATCCACGGTGATGGTGGCATTATCGGCACTCAACAGCAACGGCGTGCCATTGAGGAAGGCATAGACAGCATTCACGCTGTTGATGGGGGTGTCCCAGACCTGCGTACGCTTCGACTGCAAGAGCCAGCGCTGCATCTCCTGAATGGTCTGCTGATCATTAGGCGTGAGACGCTGCAAGGCCTCGATAACCGTCGTCTGCGTGGGAATCTTATAGTCGCACCAGGAATAGCCGGCACGTGGGGTATCGTAATAGCGTCCCATCTCCTCGCGGTAGACAGTGTACTCCTTCAAACTCTTCACATATTCTGCAGAACGCTTCGGATCCGTCTTCGAGAGGATGATGGCTGTCAGGGCCTTCTCGTAGATGCTCTGGTTCTTGATCTCCTTCTTCAACAACGGCATCAGGTAGGCGTTGGCAGCCTGTACATCCGAGGGCAGTGTGCGTCCGTCGAGGGTACAGAGATAGAGCCATTGCAGGGCTTTCAGACTGGGGAAGGACGGCTTATTTCCCTTCTTCTCCCATTTCTTCAACTCCTTCACCAGATCCACCACCTCGCGGCCCATAAACTTAAAGGCACCATTGAGCATCTGCTGTGTCTCGGGCTTCGAGCCTGTGAGGGTATTCAGACGAACCAGCATCTCAGAGACAGCCACTGTCATATAGAAGGAACCAGGCATATCAGGCCACCAAGACCAACTGCCTTCGGGCTGTTGGAGTTTCTGCATCTTGTTGAGGGCAGACGAGAGGCGCTTCTGCATCGTATTCGTGTCGAAGAAGTCTGCCAGACGCTGCTTCTGTTCTGCCTCGCCATCGGCATCCATCACCCAGGGTGTCTCATTGAGAACCAGTTCCTTCAAGTTCTGGTTCTTCTCCAAGGCACTCATCAGCGAGGTCTCATCACCTTTCTCCTGCTGCCAGAGTTCAAAGGCAGTCTTTGCCTTCGGGTTCTGGTCGATGAGGTACTGTCCGATGCTGTTGGCATAATAGGAAGTGGCCTGCGAGATGACATCGTCGTCAGTGGGTGTGCCGATATAAGGCAGTGCCTGGATCATCAGCCACGCAGGATTATTGGTGTATTCCATCGTCAGTTTACCGTTCGTCCCATCGACAGGAATCAAATGCGACAGGTCGATGGTCTTCGTACCAGGTTCTATCTGGGTGAAAGGTACGGTGACGAGGACACGTTCCGTAGCAGGCAACAGCGGCAGATAGTGCTGTTCGCCATCGCTGAAACCATCACCTACTGCCGTCACCTGACAGACGAGCAAGGAGGATGGAGCCGTAGCGAAGGACATACGGAATGAGGCCGTAGTGGTGGCACCCTTAGCAAGTGCAAACGGCTCTGTCTGTTCATAGACCACTGCATCGGTCTCTGGATTGATGAGTCGCAGGGTGGCCTTGCCACTGATGTCGTGATCACCGGTATTGAAGATACGTGCCGTGATGGTAGCCTCGTCACCCTCACGGATGAAGCGTGGCATATTGGGCTGTATCATCACTTCCTTCTGAGCCACGGCACTGCCTTCGAGCGTACCCCAGAACATATCCTTCGTATGGGCAAGACCCATGAAGCGCCAGGTGGTGAGACTCTCCGGCAACTTGAATTTCAGGGCTACCCTACCCTCTGCATCCGTCGTGAGTTGGGGATAGAAGAAGGCTGTCTCATTGAGGTTCTCGCGGATCTGCAAGGGCGGTTCCTCTTTCTCATGATCCTGACGAACCATATCCGATCCGGCAATACGTCCCTGCAAGGACCTGTCTTCCTCGTCACCCGTGTCGATACCCGTGACAGCATCCTGTGGCGAGGCACTCTCGTATGCAGCCACTTTCGCAACAAGTGCTTCATTCAGCGTGCCAGTCATATCCGCCATAGGCAGCCCGTTTCCCGTAACCCTCAGGCCAGCCACACGTCTGGTACTATTGATACCGACATAGCCGTAACCGCGCCTGTTGGGGAACACCTCCTCATCGAAATGGCTCAGTACCAGTGAGGGCTGATCCAGCAACGCGATAACACGACTTCCCAACACTTTCACACCACGCTGGGGTAAGACAGTCCACTCTGTGTATGATAATTTACGGGTGAGAAAGGTATAGAAGTGCCACCGGTGCTTCGCCAACTGATCCAGACTCTGGTCATAGAGTGTTGCCATCAGCATCGCATCGGCAGGTGTACCGTCAAGATGCTTCACGGTGAGGGTCCACTCTTCCTCTTGTCCTGGTGTCAGACGGTCACGGAAGGTGCTCCACTCCAATTGGAGTTTATTGAAGGGCATCGGACGCGTGATATCCACCTCATGGTGGTAGTACTTGCCATTCTTCACCCAGGCATAGTCCAGTGTAATGCCATCGCCATATTCCTCCTTATAAATGAACTTGCGGTTGATAAGTTCATTGGTCTTATCCACAGCCCCCGTCTCTAATATCTTGTCATTGGCGATGATACTATAAACGATATGCACATCCTTGTCCGACGAGCCCACCTGTACGGTGACAGGTGTCCTGTCGTCTGGGAACTGATAATGCGATACCCAAAACCATTCGTCGGTCTCTGCGGCAGGCTTCGTATCTTCCACGGAGAACACCACGAAGTCCTGCTTCAATGTGTCGCCTTCGCAGATGGCCTCTACCGTATGCCTGCCACTCTTCAACTTGAAAGCGGAAAGCGGAGACTCGACGGTGGTCTTGAGGGTCTTCCACTTACCATTGTCAATGCTGTATTTCACCTCGGCATCGATATCCTTGCCTGCGGCATTACGCAGATGGAAGGTCATCGTGGGATTGCGCTCCAACAGCACCTCTTTCTCGAGATCGACACTCAGGGTGGTCTTGCGGTTACCCAAAGGCAACGAGAACACCTCTCTATGGGACTCACCTGCCGCATCCGTCACATCTGCTTCCACCACAAAGTTGAAGAACAACGGATGCTCAGTCTCAGGGATGACCAGCGGCATCTTCACAACGAAGGAACCGTCAGCCTCTGTCACAGCCTCTCCGCTGAATACCTTTTCATTGTTGCGTCCTATGCTCAAAACATTCATATCATAGTAGCGCACAGACTGCCACCACCAGTAGGCCACCCTGCGCTCCACCGTATACTCTACATCGGCAGCCTGAACGGGGACACCTGCGTAGGTCATGGCCCTGCCTCGAATCTCCAGCGTGTCGCCAGCCTCATAATGCTGCGTCACATCATCGAACTCCACCTTAAAGGCAGGACGCTTGTATTCCTCAACTCTGAAATAGGCCCTTTCGTTGTTCACCCGGATGCTGTACCCTCCCGTCAGTCCTTTGGAAGGCAACGTGAAATCGACGGCACACACACCGTAGGCATCCGTCCGGGCCGTCTCCTTCTTCACCTCTTTACTGTTGGCATCGAGCAGGTAGAATGTCAACTGCCTGCCTTGGATGACATCGTACTTATAGCCGTCTATCACCTTATACATCATCGCTGCCGCATGTACTGTCTGTCCAGGACGGTAGATAGCCCTGTCAGTGAAGACATCCGTACGATCCGGATTATAGTTTTCGTCGAAATACCTGTAACGGTTGGCGACATTCATCTCCGGACAGGCCTTGTCGTCTTCGGTAAAGGCAAACACCTCGCAACGCCCGTTGTGCTTGCTCTTATAGAGATACTCTCCGTTGGCATCCGTCCGCACATTCGAGATGTCGTACTTATTATAGGATACGTACTCCTCGATACGCAGATGGGCATTGGCGATGGGCTGACCTGTGGTGGCACTGACCACCACATAACGGGTCATCTTATCAGGCAGACTCTCTGCCATCGTATAGACATCCGTCACGAAATAGAGGCGACGGATGACCTGCGTCGATGGATTTGTCGAAAACTCCAACATATAGACACCTACGGGCAGACCTTCGAGGGTCAGGGAATCTTTGAAGAGGTCGTAAGGCTGCTGGCCAGTATAGATACGTTCCACCTTCACGGGGGTCTCACTCAACAGGGGCTTGATCTTCTTATAGCCCCCTTCATAGTTCGGATTGAGATCGATGTCGCCATCAGCCTTCACCTTATAGACCTTCAACAGCAGCGACGACACACTGCGCAAATCCTCCAACTTGATCTTCATCTCCTGCATCGGACGGTTCACCTCACAGTCATAAGCCACCCGATACTGCGGATTGGTAAGCATAGTCTTATCATTACGGAAGATGTTCATGCGTTTCCAACTGCCCCAGCGTTTCAGGGCATTGTCGATATAACGTATCTTCTCTTCTGCCGTCATATCCTTTGAGGTGAGACGATAACGGGTCAAAGCCAGTTCACCAGCCTCAGGCAGGTCGCCATTGACTTCCATCAGCGAGTCCAGTTTGTCTACACACGTTGCATCCCATTCGTACACCTTCGAGGCCACCACACAGGTCGCAGCCCGATTGCCGACTTTCTGATAATATTGGTACAGGGGTTCAAATTCGTCGATTTCATAGCCTACCACACTCAGCATGTCGTGGTCGAAAATCTTACTGTCGACTCCTTCGATCACAAAGGGATCGTAGGTCTTGTCCTTCACCTGGGCGAGTTGCTGGCAGAGTTCTTCCGTCAGTTCCGGCTTCTCGGGCTTCACATCTTCGTTATCCCGCCAAATAAGGAAATTAGAATTTCTGACCTTATATAGCACTGTCTGGTAGATTGTCTTCAGCACCACATCCTTCGTCGCCTCAGCATGCAGACGGATACGCTCCATCGCAGGTTTCAGCGAGTCGGGTGCGATGGCAGACATCGCCTGGGCACTGGCGAGTTCAGCCTTCAACAACTGTCCGTAGGCTTTCTCCTTCGTCGCCTTCTTCACGATCTGCTGCAACACCTCATACTGGGTCTTGGGCAGGTCTTTCTCACCAGCCTGCTCCACTTTCTTCCAGAGGGCACTGTATGTCTGACCAAATAATGCAAATGGCATAACTAACGAAATTAAAAGGACTATAAACTTCTTCATCATCCTGATGTTTTTTAATTCAACTATGCAAAGGTAGCGAATTTCTTTGAATAACATTTGGAATTTATGAAATATTATATTATCTTTGCACCAAATTGCAACACTTATGATAAACCAAGAACTACTAACCCCCCAGAGCATCGTCGTTATCGGCGGCTCTAACAACGTGCACAAGCCCGGTGGCTCTATTGTGCGAAACCTCATCAGTGGCGGCTATGCCGGTGAGTTGCGTATCGTCAATCCGAAGGAAGACGAGGTGCAGGGTATCAAGGCGTTCCACGATGCCAGGGAACTGCCTCCCACTGAGTTGGCCATCCTCGTAGTGGCAGCGAAATTCTGTCCTGACTACGTGGAATTACTCGCCAAGGAGAAGCAGACACGGGCCTTCATCATCATCTCTGCCGGCTTCGGCGAGGAGACGAAGGCGGGAGCCGAACTCGAACAGCGCATCCTCGACACCTGCGAACAGTATGGGGCGGCCCTCATTGGCCCCAACTGCATCGGACTGCTGAACCGCAACCACCACAGCGTCTTTACACTCCCCATTCCCAATCTGCATCCCAGCGGGGCCGACTTCATCAGCGGCTCTGGTGCCACAGCGGTGTTTATCTTGGAGAGTGCAGTCATCAAAGGACTGCGGTTCAACTCCGTATGGAGCATCGGCAACGGCAAACAGATTGGCATCGAGGATGTACTGCAATATATGGATGAGCACTTCAACCCCGATACCGATTCGAAGGTGAAACTGCTCTATATCGAGAATATCAGCAACCCAGACAAGTTGCTCTACCACGCTGGTAACCTCATCAAGAAGGGATGTCGCATTGCTGCCATCAAGGCAGGCTCCTCAGAAAGCGGTTCCCGTGCAGCCTCATCGCATACGGGTGCCATCGCCTCTTCGGATTCCGCTGTCGAGGCCTTGTTCCGTAAGGCTGGCATCGTACGCTGTTTCTCCCGTGAGGAACTGACCACCGTAGGCTGTATCTTCACCCTGCCCCCACTCAATGGCAAGAATTTTGCGATAGTCACCCATGCCGGAGGCCCTGGCGTGATGCTGACGGATGCCCTCTCGAAAGGTGGACTCAGCGTACCTCACATCGAAGGCCCCGTTGCCGACGAATTGAAGACACAGTTGTTTGCTGGCTCCTCGGTGGCGAACCCCATCGACTTCCTCGCCACAGGAACGGCAGAACAACTGGGAACTATCATCGACTACTGCGACAAGAAATTCGATGGGATTGATGCCATCGCCGTCATCTACGGCACACCAGGACTCACCCAACTCTACGAGGCCTACGGTGTACTGGATCAGAAGATTAAGGAATGTAAGAAGCCTATCTTCCCCGTCCTGCCCAGTCTGCATACCGCAGGTGCGGAGGTGGCAGAGTTCCTGGCAAAGGGACACGTGAATTTCAGCGACGAGGTGACACTGGCAACGGCTTTGAGTCAGATCATGCATACCCCCAAGCCAGCACCACCAGAGGTACACCTTTACGGCACGGATATACCACGACTTCACAAGATTATTACAGGCATTGAGAAAAACGGCTACGTGCCGCCCCAGACCGTACGTGACATCCTCTCCTGTGCCGGTATCCCCCTCGTGCCTGAGATGGTCAGCACCTTTAAGGAGGAACTGACAGCCTTTGCCGAAAAGGTCGGCTTCCCTGTGGTGGCGAAGGTGGTAGGCCCTGTGCATAAGAGCGATGTGGGAGGTGTGGCCCTGAATATCCGTACGGCAGAGCATCTCGCCTTGGAGTTCGACAGGATGATGCAGATCCCTGATGCCACAGGTGTGATGGTTCAAAAAATGCTACGTGGCACGGAACTCTTCATCGGTGCCAAATATGAGGAGCGCTTCGGACACGTGGTACTCTGCGGACTAGGTGGCATCTTCGTCGAGGTGTTGAAGGATGTCTCGTCTGGTCTGGCACCCCTGAGTTATGCCGAGACCTATTCGATGATCCACTCCCTGCGTGGCTATAAGATATTAAAAGGTACACGAGGCCAGAAGGGCATCAACGAAGAGAAGTATGCTGAGATCATCGTACGCCTCTCCACCCTGCTCCGTTTTGCTACGGAGATCAAGGAGATTGATATCAATCCGCTCCTCGCTGACGAGAATGATGTCGTTGCCGTCGATGCCCGCATCTATATCGATAAAGATTAAACAATATTATCTTGCTGATTGGTAACACTATTCTCATAAAGATTTGGAATAATCAGAATATGTTTGTATCTTTGCAAAGCAATTACGACAAAAACAATCGGAACAATGGAACAACAAAAACGTTACGGTCACTTTGATGACCAGCACCGCGAGTATGTCATTACAGACCCGCAGACCCCTTGGCCTTGGATTAACTACTTAGGCAACGAGGACTTTTTCTCACTCATCAGTAACACCGCAGGTGGCTATTCCTTCTATAAGGATGCCAAGTTCCGTCGCATCACCCGTTATCGCTACAATAACGTACCGATGGACAATGGTGGACGGTACTTTTATATTCAGGAGACAGGAGACAGGAGTCAGGAATCAGTAGTATGGAACCCTGGTTGGAAGCCCTGCAAGACCCCACTCGACTTCTACGAGTGCCGTCATGGTATGAGTTACACCCGTATCACAGGTCGCAAGAATGGCGTGGAAGCCTCTGTACTCTTCTTCGTCCCCCTGAAAAAATGGGCAGAAGTGCAGAAACTCACGCTGACCAACCAGAGCAACGAGGCCAAGAGTCTGAAACTCTTCTCCTTCGAGGAGTGGTGCCTGTGGAATGCGGCTACCGATATGGAGAATTTCCAGCGAAATTTCTCAACGGGTGAAGTAGAAATTGAGGGTTCTACCATCTATCACAAGACGGAGTATCGTGAGCGTCGTAACCACTACGCTTTCTATCATGTGAATGCCCCCATCCAGGGCTTCGACACCGATCGCGAGACTTTCGTGGGACTCTACAACGAGTTTGCCAACCCTGATGCTGTCATGGAGGGGAAGCCTCGCAACAGCCACGCACACGGTTGGAGTCCCATCGCTTCGCATTACATCGAGGTAACACTCAAACCAGGCGAAAGCAAAGATTATGTGTTCCTCCTCGGCTATATCGAAAACGAACAGGACAAGAAGTTCGAAAAGCCTCAGGTCATCAATAAGGACAAGGCCCATGCCCTCATTGCTGAACTTGACACCACTGCCAAGGTGGATAAGGCCTTCGCTGAACTCTGCACCTACTGGGATGCCCTCCTTAATATTTATAAGGTGAAGACGGGCAACGACAAACTCGACCGCATGGTGAACATCTGGAACCAGTACCAGTGTATGGTCACCTTTAACTTCTCTCGCAGTGCTTCGTTCTTCGAGAGTGGCGTAGGTCGTGGTATGGGCTTCCGCGACTCCAATCAGGACCTCGTGGGCTTCGTACACCAGATACCTCCACGTGCCCGCCAGCGCATCATTGACATCGCCTCCACACAGTTCCCCGATGGTGGCTGCTACCACCAGTACCAACCCCTCACCAAACGCGGCAACAACGATATTGGTGGTGGTTTCAACGACGACCCCTGTTGGCTCATCTTTGGTACCGTGGCGTATATCAAGGAGACAGGCGACTTCTCCATTCTCGACGAGATGGTGCCCTTCGACAACCAGCCTGGTTCTGAGGTGACCCTCTTCGAACACTTGAAGATCTCGATGGATCATGTCATCAAGAACCTGGGTCCCCACATGTTGCCATTGATTGGTCGTGCCGACTGGAACGACTGCCTCAACCTGAACTGCTTCTCTTGGGATCCCAACGAGAGTTTCCAGACCACCGAGAATGTCTCCGAAGGCACCAAGGCTGAGAGTCTGATGATTGCAGGACTCTTCGTCGTCACAGGCAAGGACTATGTAGCCCTCTGTAAGAAGATTGGCAAGAACGACGAGGCAGAGCGTATGCAGGCTGCTGTGGATGCGATGATTGACGCTGTGAAGAAGCATGGCTGGGATGGCGAGTGGTATCTCCGCGCCTACGACTTCTATGGACGTAAGATCGGCTCCAACGAATGCGAGGAAGCCAAGATCTTCATCGAGTCGCAGGGCTGGTGTACGATGGCAGAGATCGGTGCTGAGGACGGCTTAGTGGCCAAGAGTCTCGACTCCTGCAAAAAGTACCTCGAATGCGAGCACGGCATGGTGCTCAACAACCCTGCCTTCACAAAGTACATCTATGAGTATGGCGAGATTTCTTCTTACCCAGAGGGCTACAAGGAGAATGCTGGTATCTTCTGCCACAACAATCCTTGGGTCATCATTGGTGAGTGTATCGCAGGCCGAGGCAACGATGCTTGGAGCCACTATGCCAAGATCCTGCCCTCGTATGTGGAGGAGAAATATCAGACGCTGCACAAGGTGGAGCCCTACGTGAACTGTCAGATGGTAGCCGGAAAGGATGCCTACAAGCCTGGCGAGGGTAAGAACTCATGGCTTACGGGTACCGCTGCCTGGATGTGGTACACCGTTTCGGAGTTCATCCTCGGCATCAAGCCCGACTACAACGGCATCCGCATCGATCCATGCCTGCCTGAGACAGCCACAGACTACACCGTCCAGCGTAAGTTCCGTGAGGCTGAATACACTATCACCATCCACCCCAACGGTGCACAGAAAGGCGTGAAAACCATCACCCTCGATGGCGCCAAGGTCGATGGCACGGTGATCCCCTACTCCGCTGGCAAGCACACCGTAGAGGTCACGATGTAAAAACCCGAAAGAAACTTGAAGGACGGCATTCTCAATGAGCCCATGCTCACCAAGAATGCCGTCCTTCTGTGTTTTTTCTTCCAAAAATTTGGAACTTATAAATATAGTTCGTATCTTTGCAGTCGCAAAACAGTATTTCATTTAATATTAAATCGATATGGAAACAGTAAAAAGAAAAAGAACACGCGAAGAGGTGAGAGCCGCCGTCAGAGAGACGATTCGCAGGAAGAAAGAGTGGATCGAGCAGACCAACAAGGAGTTTGAGATGATTCGAAACGGAGAGTTGAAAGTAGAAGACATCTACAAGTTCAGTTAACATTCATCAAAACCCCTTGAATCGCTATGAACACATTAAATTTGGAAAACATCAACAAGCATGCTCCTTATAGAGTAAGGCACAGAGAGAATAATACCTATGCAATAAAACATAATAATTTCTTCATAACCACTATTTTTGTTTTATCTGTCGCAAAGACACTCACGAAGTGTCAGACACTTTGTGAGGTTCTGCCGTAACAGCGTCATGTTATGACGATTAGCCGATACTTGAATGCAAAGATACAAATATTTTTGGAAAGTTGTACTATTTTGGGCAAAAAAAAGAAAAATAAGGCAAAAAAGGCAACCACCGCACCACCGCACCGCGCACCACCGCGCCGACGCGCCTAAATGGGTAAACGGTGCGGTGGTGCGGTGGTGCGCGGTGCGGTGTTCAAATAGTATTTTTGAATTTTTCATACATTGTTGTCATTGTCAGAGGCAGCAGGAGACACAGGCATTAATTGTAAATTTTGCAAATATTAATCCTCGCAATTGTTAGAATTAATACTTGCAAGATTTTTCCTTAATAGTACGGGTAAAACCCTCTCCGACTGTATAGTGTCAGGCTTATCAATTTTCTTAACTTTCCGCCACAATGGGGTCGAAAATAGAGGCTCTACGCTGAGAATAGAGCCTCTATTGCCAATTTTAAAGCCTCTATTATTTCAAATTGTGGCTCTATTTTGTTTCGAAAAGACAAATCAATTACTTTTTATCTATGCGCTTGGACAGACCGATGGCACCAGCGGGGCAGACGATGCGGCAGAGATGACAGCCGATGCATTTGGTGCCGACGATGTGAGGCTGACGCGTGGCTTTGTCGAAAGTGATGGCCTGATGGCCACCATCACGGCACGACAGTTCACAACGTCCGCAGCCCACACACCGCTCACGATTGATCTTCGGATAGACAATTGTCGTACGGTCCAGATCGGAAGGCGTGGTAAACGATGACAGTTCTGAGCCCACCAGATCGCTCAACTGACGGACACCGTTCTTCGCCATATAACGCTGCAAGCCCAATATCAGATCGTCGATGATGCGATAGCCGTATTGCATCACCGCCGTACATACCTGCACATTGCTACATCCCAACTGGATGAACTCCAAGGCATCGCGCCAAGTCTCGATGCCTCCGATACCACTCAACTGGATACCTTTCATGACCTGATTCTGCGCCATGTCCAGAATACAACGCAGGGCGATGGGTTTCACGGCACGACCCGAATAGCCGGAGATGGTGCGTTGTCCTGACACCTCAGCCTCGTCAGCCATCGTAACCGACTTGATGGTGTTGATGGCAGAGATGGCATCAGCACCGGCAAAGAAGGCTGCCAGAGCAGGATGATAGATCTGTGTGATGTTGGGTGTCATCTTCGGAATGACGGGTATCTTCACGGCTTTCTTGACAGCAAAGGTGTAGGTGACCACCAGTTCAGCATTTTGTCCTACATCGCTGCCCATACCTGTCATCTTCATCTGAGGACATGAGAAGTTCAATTCGACGGCATCACAGCCAGCCTGCTCGGCTCGTTGAGCCAGTTCTATCCATTGCTCCTCAGTCTGTCCCATGATGCTGGCTATAACGACCTTCGAGGGATAGTCCTCTTTGAGTCGGCGCAAGATGTCGAAATCCATATCAACGGGATTCTCGCTCAACTGCTCCATATTGCGGAAACCATAGAAATCGCCATGCAGGCCATTGCTGTGAACGGCATCAAAACGGGGCGACACCTCCTTGATCTCCTGTAAGCAGATGGTTTTATAGAACACACCAGCCCACCCTGCCTCAAAGGCACGCGCCACCATCTCATAATTGGTGCACACTGCCGAAGAGGCCAGAAAGAAGGGATTCTCGCAGTGGATGCCGCAGAAGTCGATTTCCAGACTGGGATAGTCGGCAGTGACATCGTCGGGACTAATGCTGCGAAGCAACTCCTTCAACGGGATGGGTCCGTCGAAGCGGATGCAAGCCTTCTCAGCAGCCTCCAAATCGGCATCGCTACACGCTGCCACCCAACGCGTAGCCAGTTTGTGGTTGTCAAAACGGATGGCACGAATGGCTCTCGCAGGGTCACCCGTCTTACACGCGATCGTACAAGGCGCCTCCTGACACATCAGACACCTGTTGGCCTCTTCGTAAATATTGATCCGTTTCATGCTGTCCTCGGTTAAATCGTAATTTCTATCAGATTGTCCTCAACGCCCTTGATGGTACTCTCATAGAAGCCGTCGCCAGTGGAACGGGGCTCACATTCCACATGGTAGCCCTCCGCTTCGAGCCGCTCCGTCAGGTCATCAACTTTTTCCTTGCTGCCTACCGAGATAGACAGGTGGGCATAGCCCGTACGGTTGGGTTTCTTGGTATAGTCCAACATCACAGGACGGTTCATCAGTTCCAGTTTCGAACCATCGTCGAAGGTCATAAAGAAAGACTGAAAACCCGTACGGGGGTTATGGTACTTGTCGCTCGCCTTCGCCTCGAAATACCTAACGAAGAAGTCCCTTGCTGCCTCAAGGTCGTTGACGTACATTGCAATGTGATTGATTCTCATATCGTTTCGTTTTTAGTTTTCAATTGACAAAGATAGTCAAAATTATTCTAAGTGATGCTTTTAGGCACCAAAAATTAAGATTGTTTATGAATAAAGGGAACAAAGACACTGACGAAAAGGCAGAAAGATGTGACGATTTGGCGGATTGGAAGAGGGCGGCACACTATTTGAGCGACAAAAGTCAGAAACATTTTTAAGTAAAGGAGGACAAAATTATGACATTAGACAAGTTTACCATCAAAGCCCAGGAGGCCGTACAGCAGGCTGTGAATACAGCACAGTTGAACGGTCAGCAGGTGATAGAGCCTGTACATATACTGAAAGGCGTTTTGGAGAAGGCGAAGGACGTATGTGCCTTCATCTTCCAGAAACTCGGCGTGAATGCCCAGCAGATTGAGATGCTCGTGGACAGCGAGATCAAGCATCTGCCAAAGGTACAGGGCGGGCAGCCGTATCTCTCAAGTGAAAGTAATAATGTACTCGTGCGTGCACAGGAAACGGCCCAGAAAGGTGGCGATGAGTTCGTTTCGGTAGAGCCGATCCTGTTGGCCCTGCTCAGCGTGAACTCGACGGCCTCGCGCATCATGAAGGATGCGGGCTGCACGGAGAAGGACATGCAGAAGGCCATCCAGGCGTTGCGCCAGGGACAGAAGGTGAAGAGCCAGAGTGCCGACGACAACTACCAATCGTTGGAAAAGTACGCCAAGAACCTCGTGGACTTGGCCCGTCAGGGAAAACTCGACCCCGTGATAGGGCGTGACGACGAGATCCGTCGTCTGTTGCAGATCCTCTCGCGACGCACCAAGAACAACCCGATATTGATCGGTGAGCCAGGTACGGGTAAGACTGCCATCGTGGAGGGTCTCGCAGGGCGTATCGTACGCGGCGATGTGCCAGAGAACCTGAAAGACAAGCAGGTCTATTCCCTCGACATGGGCGCACTGGTGGCTGGTGCGAAGTATAAAGGAGAGTTTGAGGAACGTCTGAAGAGCGTCATCAACGAGGTGACGAAAGCCGAGGGGCGCATCATCCTCTTCATCGACGAGATCCACACCCTCGTAGGTGCTGGTGGCGGTGAGGGGGCGATGGATGCCGCCAACATCCTGAAACCAGCCCTCGCCCGTGGGGAACTGCGTGCCATCGGTGCCACCACGCTGAACGAGTATCAGAAATACTTCGAGAAGGACAAGGCCTTGGAGCGACGCTTCCAGACGGTGATGGTGGATGAGCCGGATGAACTGTCGGCTATCTCGATCCTGCGAGGCTTAAAAGAACGCTACGAGAACCACCACAAGGTACGTATCCAGGACGATGCCTGTATCGCTGCCGTGCAACTCTCTGAGCGTTATATCTCTGAGCGCTTCCTGCCGGATAAGGCCATCGACCTGATGGACGAGGCTGCTGCCAAACTGCGTATGGAGCGCGACTCCGTGCCAGAGGAACTCGACGAGATCACCCGTCGTCTGGCTCAACTCGAAATCGAGCGCGAAGCCATCAAACGCGAAGGCGATGAAACGAAGATTGCCCAACTCGACAAGGACATTGCCGAACTGCGCGAACAGGAAACCCAGTTCCGTGCCAAGTGGGAGGGTGAGCGCCAACTCATCAACAAGATCCAGCAGGACAAGCAGGAGATGGAAAACCTAAAATTGGAGGCAGAGCGTGCAGAGCGCGAGGGCGACTACGGTAAGGTGGCAGAGATACGTTACTCGAAACTGAAAGTGCTCGAAGATGACATCAAGGCCATCCAGGCCCAACTGGCATCAGCACAGGATGGAAATTCGCTCGTTCGTGAGGAAGTCACTGCGGATGATATCGCCGAGGTGGTCAGCCGCTGGACAGGCATCCCTGTGACCCGTATGATGCAGAGTGAGCGCGAAAAGTTGCTCCATTTGGAGGAGGAACTGCACAAGCGCGTGATTGGCCAGGACGAGGCCATCACAGCCGTCTCGGATGCCGTACGCCGTTCGAGGGCAGGCTTACAGGATCCCAAGCGACCCATCGCCTCGTTTATCTTCCTCGGAACGACGGGTGTGGGTAAGACGGAACTCGCCAAGACCCTTGCCGACTACCTCTTCAACGACGAGACGATGATGACGCGTATCGATATGAGTGAGTATCAGGAGAAATACAGCGTGTCGAGACTGATCGGTGCGCCTCCGGGCTACGTAGGCTACGACGAGGGTGGACAGTTGACAGAGGCTGTGCGTAGGAAGCCCTACTCAGTGGTGCTGTTCGATGAGATAGAGAAGGCCCATCCGGATGTGTTCAATATCCTCTTGCAGGTGTTGGACGACGGACGACTGACGGACAACAAGGGCCGTACAGCCAACTTCAAGAACACCATCATCATCATGACCTCGAACGCCACCCGTGAGCAACTGCGCTCGACGATGCGTCCTGAGTTCCTGAACCGTATCGACGAGATCATCACCTTCACGCCACTGACGAAGGAACAGATTGCCGATGTGGTGCGCCTGCAAATGAAGAAGGTGACGGAGATGCTGGAGCCGCAGGGTATCAAACTCGAATGCACGCCACAGGCCATCGCCTATCTGGCAGAAGAGGGCTACGATCCCGACTTCGGTGCCCGTCCCGTGAAGCGCGCCATCCAACAGTTCGTCCTGAACGACCTGTCTAAGAAACTGCTCGCTGACGAGGTGGACCGCTCAAAGCCCATCATCATCGACGAGTTCGGAGATGGATTGGTGTTCCGCAACTAAAAAGCGGAAAAAATAAGAGAAGTAATCTTTACGATGTCAGCGGTATTGACGACTCCGTCACCGTTGACATCGGCTTTTTCTGTCTGGATGCCATCAGAGGGTTTGCCCATGATGGCATTGACCACCTCAACGACATCGGCAGCATTTACCAGACCGTCTCCATTGACATCGCCTGGTGCATCATACGGGATGTCGTCAGGGCTCATGCGTTCCACACGCAGATGGTCAGGATCGTTGTTGACCACATTTGCATACCAAAGATATTCATTGAAGTCGATATGCCAGGCCATCAATCCCGCTTTGGGAAGATATTGATCCCACGACTCCTTCAGACGGTATTCTATCAGGTAATAGTCATTGGCATTAGGCGAAGTGCGATAGATACAGGCATCGTCATACCTGATAAGCGGGTTGATGATATGAATACCAGACCCGCGTGTCAGTCCTCTATCAGGGTTGAAGCCCCTGACGGCATGGGGGTTGTCCACCTCAACGGGTGTCAGCCAGCCACAGGCATAGCGCTCGTAGGAGGAATAACCCACAGGACACCAGCCATCGCCATTATAGCAGCCTACATCCATCAGGTCGTAATCTCCAAGAACAGAATTGCCCTTCACGGTATCATACAGATCAGGCAGTCCGAGACAGTGACTGAACTCATGGCAGAACGTTCCCATACCTGCTAACTTATTGCTCCAGTTTATCTCATTGCCACAGGCATAGGTATTGATACGCATATCCTGAATCTTCAGTCCGTCCACATAGCCCCAGTCGGTTTCCAACGTAGCCATGTGGGGCCAGATGACGGTGGAGTCCTTACTCCAATAGTCGTTCTCACCATGTCCGGCATAGAGCAGGAACACCTGATCCACCTCACCATCGTCATCCCAGTCATAGTCGGCAAAACGCACCCGATCAGAGACAGCGAGACAGGCTTCTTCCACCAACTCTCCCACATTCTGGTCGAACCAGCCTGTACCATCGCCCCAGTCTTTGTTTCGTCCGTAGTAGGCATGGTCATGCTGCGTCACGATAGGACCCACGACGTCGAACACCAGACGGAACTGCCCGTAACTCTGGTCATAGAAATAGTCGCTCACGCTGCCTGGGGCCTTATGCTCGTCATAGCCCTCAAGGTTGGCAATGTCAGACCATATCTGGTAAGAGTTCTCGCTCTGGAACTTGGTATCCGTAAACTCCACGAGGATGATCAGTCCCTTCTTCTCGCCAAGATAGGCATTCGACTGTTGGGGGGTCTTCTTGAGACGCGCCCGTGAAGAGGCATTGCCTTCCATCGCATGTCTGCGGGCCAGGACAGAGGTGCCGCAGGGTTTCATCTCCTGTGCAAAGGAGGTGAAAAGTAAAAAAGTGAAAAGTAAAAAGAAGAGTAGACGTTTCATCACTAACAATATTAGGGAGTCGTGTTCACACCATTCGACATCATCATATTGGCAATCATCACAACATCAGCCACATTCACCACGCCATCGTGATTGACGTCAGCAGATGACAGGTCAACGGCAGCAGACGAAGGAGCCATCGTGCCATTCACAACCGCCACGATATCCTCTGCATCGACGACACCATCACCATTCACATCGCCCGGAATGGGGGCTTTGAAAAGGAACGAGATCAGGCCGTCCTTCTCACGGATAGCCGTGATCCACTGCCCCATCAGTAACTCGTCATCAGCACGCTTATTAAAGAGGATGGCGGCAGGTACAGATGTATCTGTCAGGGCATCATGGGTCACCTCCTCGGCATCGACGTAGGGATAACTGGTATATTGCAGGCGCAGACTGCGTCCGTCTGACCCATAGGGATAAGTTTCCAACCAGTCCTCATACCAATTATAATCATGATTATCGGCATGGAAATATTCCAGGCGATGGTGCGAGGGAGAACTATTGACGTAATTACCTCTCCAGGCATATGTATTGAAATCGACATGGGTAATCAGCAGACCATGATTCGGCAACATGAAGTCCCAGCCTTCCCACTGACGGTTCTCCAAGATATAATACTCCGTGGGACAGGCCTCATTGACGATACGGTAGGCCTTGCCACTGCTATCGAAGGAGGGCATGTCCGTAATGGTCGCTGCCTCTGTCAGATCCTCAAGTTCCTCAGGTTGCAGCCAGCCTAAGTATTCCCGCTCCTGGGTAGACAGGTTGGGCGGACACCAGCCATAATCGGCATAATTGCCGCCATCCATCAGATTCCACTCGTCAACGACAGAGAACTCGTTGCCTGACGTAGGATAGAGGTCGGGAAGTCCCAACACGTGACAGAACTCGTGACAGATCGTACCGATGCCACAGGAGGTGTTCTCCGTCCACAACTCCGGACTGGCAGAATAGGCATCAATCTTTACACCATCATACGTCTGATTATAAAGATTATCCGTATTCGGCCAGATACAGCCATCAGCACTGCTCACAACCTCATTACCACCATAGCCGGCATAGACGAAGATGACGGTTTCTACCTTGCTGTCACCATCCCAGTCGTAGTCGGCATAGTTGAACTGCTCATCTGCCATTTTGATGGCCTCCTTGAACTGATTCGTACCATAGTTATTATCCGACGTGCTTTTCTGCTTGGTGGTCACTTTGATGGGACCCGCCACATCGAACTTGATATTGAACAATCCACCTGACTGATCACGGAAATAATCGGCTACACAACCTGGACCGAGTCCGAGGTTATAGCCTTTCTCATTGAACATCCGGTCGTAGAACTGCTGCGGATTCTCGCAACTGAAATCAAGGTCAGTAAACGACATCAGGATGACTGGCACATGATAGGTCTTCTGAGCATCCCAATTCGTATTGGGTTTCGACAGGGCACGGTGGGGGGCTGCACTGCGCGTCATCTGACGAACGGTGCTGTTAGATTTATGATGAGTCCTTTGTCTGGCTGCATGGGCAGTCAGACAAAGACTCAATAACAATATGCCGATTAGCGAGCGCAAGGCGTCCAAGGTTTCAGGGTCTTGAAGAAGTCATTACCCTTGTCGTCCACAAGGATGAAGGCGGGGAAGTCTTCCACATCGATCTTCCAGATGGCCTCCATACCCAACTCAGGATACTCCACGCACTCGATGGCTCGGATGCTGCTCTGAGAGAGCACGGCAGCCACACCACCGATTGAGCCCAGATAGAAACCACCATACTTCTTACAAGCCTCTGTCACCACGTCGGAGCGATTACCCTTGGCAATCATCACCAGTGAGGCACCCAACGACTGGAACTCATCCACGTAGGGGTCCATACGGTTGGCTGTGGTGGGACCCATCGAACCACAGGGATAGCCCTCTGGTGTCTTGGCAGGTCCGGCATAGAGTACTGGATATTTCTTGAAATAGTCAGGCATCGGCTCTCCGGCATCGATACGGGCCTTCAACTTGGCATGGGCGATGTCGCGGGCCACGATGATGGTACCCTTCAGGTTGACACGGGTAGAGACGGGATACTTCGACAGTTCCTTGCGCACGGCATCTATACCCTCGTTGAGGTCAATAGTGATGGTGTTAGCACCCTCGCCTGCCTTGGCATACTCAGCAGGGATCAACTCAGACGGGTTCGAGTCCATCTTCTCCAACCAGATACCATCGGCATTGATCTTCGCCTTGATGTTTCTGTCAGCAGAACAGGACACACCCATACCAATCGGACAGGAAGCGCCATGACGTGGCAGACGGATCACACGGATGTCGTGAGCCAGGTACTTACCACCAAACTGGGCACCCAGGCCAATCTTATGAGCCTCCTTCAATAGTTTCTCTTCGAGGTCAATATCACGGAAGGCACGACCTGTCTCGTCACCAGTGGTGGGCAGACCATCATAGAACTTGATGGAAGCCAGTTTCACGGTGAGCAGGTTCTTCTCAGCAGAAGTACCACCAATCACGAAGGCAATATGATATGGCGGACAGGCAGCAGTACCGAGACTCTTCATCTTCTCCACAAGGAACGGGATCAGTGTACCCTCGTTCTGGATGGTAGCCTTGGTCATCGGATAGAAATAGGTCTTGTTGGCAGAGCCACCACCCTTGGCCACCATCACAAACTTATACTCAGCACCCTCGCAAGCCTCAATGTCAATCTGGGCAGGCAGGTTGCAACGGGTGTTCACCTCGTCGTACATATTCAGCGGGGCATTCTGCGAATAGCGCAGGTTGTCCTGAGTAAAGGTATTGAACACACCCAGGCTCAGGGCCTCTTCATCCTCGAAACCTGTCCAGATCTGCTGACCCTTCTCACCGTGGATGATTGCCGTACCCGTGTCCTGACAGAAAGGCAGGATGCCACGGGCAGCCACCTCGGCATTGCGCAGGAACTGCAAGGCCACATACTTGTCATTCTCCGAAGCCTCCGGATCGGTGAGGATCTTGGCCACCTGGAGGTTATGTTCGCGACGCAGCATGAACTCCACATCGTGGAAGGCCTGCTGGGCCAAGAGCGTCAGTGCCTCCTTCGACACCTTCACAATCTGCTTTCCTTCAAACTCGGCGGTACTTACGCCTTCCTTACTCAACAAGCGGTACTCCGTCTTGTCCTCGCCCATCTGAAACATCGGGGCATACTTAAATTCTACTGTCTTAGCCATAATTATTTCTTTTAATACCCAAATACCTCCTCTGTCTTGAGCCTTCTGATGGGCCCGATCTGCCCTAAGGCCTTCATATCGAGTTCCTTCTCATCGCCGAGGATGATGTAGCGATAGGACTTGTTGGCGATACGCTCCTTGGCAAAGTCCACCACATCCTGAAGCGTGAGGTTCGGCAGTTGCTCGTAGATCTTGGCATTCATATCGTAGTCGATGCCCAGTTTCTGGGCGGCAATATAATTCCAGATGATATTCATCTTCGTCGTGCGCTCACTGGCCAACTGCTTGGTGAGTCCTTCTTTGGCCACCTTAAAGGCATTCTCGCTGGCCGGCATCTGGTTCATAATCTCGTTGAAGTGGTTTACGGCATCCATCATCTTATCGTTCTGGGTGATGATATGCGTCATAAACGACTCCTTACGCCCCTTCACCTGTGGACGGTTGTAATAGGCGTATGCGTTGTAGGCCAGACCACGTGTCTCGCGCATCTCCTGGAACACGATACCGTTCATGCCTCCGCCAAAGTACTCATTGAACAGGGCCCGTACAGCCGACTCATCCGGATCCCAGTCTCGACCTTCGTTGTGGTACATGCGCATATAGATGTTCTTGGCCTCGTAGGGAGCAATCCACACCTCATTTTCGTTGGCTAACAGATCCAGATAAGGCTTGTTCTCGAGTGCGGGTTTCAGATCCTTCGCAAACAGACCGCTAACAGACTCGGAGACGTCATCCTCATCCTGCGGACCATAATAGAGCACCTTGTGCTGATAGCCGCTCAAACTCTTCAGCAGGTCTACGAACACCTGGGGATCAGTCTCCTTGAGTTCCTGTTCCGTCATCATGTCGCGATAGGCGTTATGCTCACCCTGAGAACCAAATCTGTAAAGGAACTCAAAATAGTTACGCTGGTCCTTCTTGGCATCGTTTCTCTTTTTCAGCGTCACACCCACCATCTCGTTGTAGGCATCCTTGTCCACCTTGGCATTCTGCAACACATCCTGCATCAGGGCGATGGCCGACTCCATATTCTCACTGAGGCCATACAGATCCACATAGATATTCTCGGCACCCACGCTGACGATGCAGTCGCAAGCCAACTCATAGAACTTCTGGCGCACATCAGCCGCAGAGAGTTTGTCGGTACCAAGATATTTGAAATAATCAGATGCCACATCGAAACGACGGTCGGCACTCTGTCCGAAGTCATACTGGAACACCAGTTCAAACAGTCCGTTTGTATTGTTCTTCACATAGTAGAGAGGCTGGTCGCAACCAGTCTTGCTGATCTGCATATCCTTCTGATAGTCCACAAACCGTGGCTGGATAGGATCTACCTTCGCCTCCTGTATCTCCTTCACGAAATCACTCATCTGGTCACGGTTGGCCTGGATCGGGGTGATGGCAGGCTTGTCGATCTTCTTCTGGTTGGTGTCGATGCCCTGCTTCTTGAAGACGGTGACATAACCCTCCGTGAAGAACCGGTTGGCAAAGTCAATCAGTTCTTGTTTGGTGATCTTCGAGATACGGTCGATCTTGCCGACCTCCTGCTGCCAGTTGATCTCATTGATAAAGGCATCCACAAACATGTCTGCCCGGCCCTCGTTGCTCTCGATCAACTCGTAGTAATTACGTTTCTTGTTGTTGATGATGCTGGTCAACAGGTTGTCTGGGAAGTCGCCCTTCTTCAGTTTGTCGATCTCAGCCAGCATCAGACTACGTACCTCATCCAGGGTCTGTCCCTCCTTGGGGGTACCCATCAGGATAAAGCCACCGTGGTCGTGCAACAACTCTGGCGTGGCAGAGGCACGCTGTACCTTCATCGTCTGGTTCAGGTCGAGGTCGAAGAGACCAGCCTTGCCGTTGCTCAGCACACTCTCCATCAGTTCCAGTGTGTCAGCCTGTAAGGTGTTGGCCTGCAGAGCACGCCATCCCACCCATACCTGTTCAGCCTCCTGACCAATCACAGTGGTGTCCTGTGGTTCTGTGAGTGGTGTCAGCGGGTCGAAGGTGGGCTGAGCGACATCGTCGCCAGGCTTCCAGTCGGCAAAGTATTTCTCGATAATCTCCATCGTCTTGTCTGGATCCAGATCACCACTCATACAGATGGCCACATTGTTGGGCACATACCATTTCTTGAAGTAGTTCTTGATATTCGTAATCGACGGGTTCTTCAGGTGCTCCTGCGTACCAATGGTGGTCTGCATGCCGTAGGGATGATTGGGCCACAGCATCTTACTGATGGTATAGAACAATTTACGCTGGTCGCTGGTCAGTCCGATGTTATACTCCTCATACACAGCCTCAAGTTCGGTATGGAAACCACGGATCACCATGTTCTGGAAACGGTCGCTCTGGATCTTCGCCCAATTCTCCACCTCGTTCGAGGGGATGTTCTCCGTATAGCACGTCACATCGTTCGAGGTATAGGCATTGGTCCCTTCAGCACCGATGGCTGCCATCAGTTTGTCGTACTCATTGGGGATGAAGTACTTGGCTGCCTCCTGACTGAGAGAATCGATCTCGTGGTAAGCCTGCTTGCGTGCCTCGGGGTCGGTGAGTTTGCGATAGGCCTCGTAGCGCTGTTCGATCTCATCCAACAGAGGAGCCTCAGCCTCGGGGTTGTTGGTACCGAACTTACTGGTGCCCTTAAACATCAGGTGCTCTAGATAGTGCGCCAGACCTGTCGTCTCTGCGGGGTCGTTCTTCGAACCTGTCCGCACAGCGATATACGTCTGGATACGCGGCTGCTCCTTGTTCACACTCAGATAGACCTTCAGTCCATTCTCCAGGGTATAGATGCGCGTCTGTGTCATGTCACCCTTCACATTCTCATACTTGTACTTGCTGCAGGAACTCATGCCGAGCACCAGCAAAGCACCGATAGCCAATAAAATCCTTGTTCTCATTTGTATATCAGTTTTCGTAATCTATCTCGTGATCGAGTTTCGAGAGGAAGTCCTCATAGACCTCCTGTTCCACGTCACCCATCTGGAACTCCTTCTCAGCATCCTTGCGGATCTCGGCAATCCAGGCACGACGGGCTTTCACATAGTCCTCACGGATCCGCTCTGCATCGGCGGAGGTGATCTCTTCTAACCCATAGTAGTCAAGGATCAACTGGTACGACCAGGCCCAGCGATAGTCGCTGTAATTATCATTGATTTCGGAGAACCTGTCGAGGATCTGCTGGACATTCTCGATAGTGCCGTTCTTGATATCCTCCACAATACGCTGCTCCTCGCTCTCCGGCAACAACAGTCCGCTGAGGTCTACCCAACGGCCCTTGCCCACATTACTCTTGGGACATCCGAAGAAACCTTCTTTCTGGGCACGCTTCAGCACGGCACCCATATAGATGCGGAGGGCGATATCGTAATATTTCAGGCCCTTACGGAGGGAAGAGGCATTAATCACGTACTCGTGGAAATTATAGGTAGACACATTGTCGCCTGAAGCACTACGCAGCGACTTCAGGATCTCGATGCCCTGCATGATCTCACCCACGGTAAACGGCGACAGCCAATCGAAATTGATGATACTCTTCTTCGACTGCTTCGAGCGCTTGTCACGCTTCGGCCATTTCTTGATGTCTCGGTAGAGTCCCACTGTCGTGATGTTACGTCCTGGTACCAAGTAACAGTCATCGCCGTAGGCCATTAAATAGGAGAACGGCAGGTTACGGGTATCGGGATGGTGCATCAGTTTTCCAAAACACACGCTGAACGCACCGATGGTGGCTGGCATCAGGATATAAGAGCCTGAGGCCGTCTTCGTGCCGCGCTCTAATGTTCCCCAATGCAAGGGACCCATCTTATAGGAGTGATTCGAGAAGTTGGTGTTCGAACCGGCATTATAGAATGAGAACTCGCCTCCGATGAGCAGCGAACACTTATGGTGTGAGGCCGAGAACGGACCGCAGAAGGCAGCACAGGCCTCACCATTAGCCATAAACGAGTTGGCGAAGAAGAGGCTGGCCTCTGCCGTAAAGCCATTGGTAATCTGACAGGCCTCCCCCACGAAACAGTCCTGCATCTTCACAGAGTTGTTGATCGAGCAACCGTCGCAGATAATGGAGTTCTCGCAGATGACACCCGTACCGATGAACACGGGCGCATCCATCGACGACATCACCGTACACTCCGACAGACGGGCAGCACCGCTGATCTCACAGTCACCCTTGATGATGGTATTGGTGATATCCTTAGCATTGATGATCTTCACATTGTTACCGATATAGCCACGCTCAGGACGTGACACACGCAACTCATCCTCAATCATCTGTTGGAGGGTCTTTTTCAACACCTTGTCATTATTATGCTTCACCATAAAGGAAGCCAACTGACTGTTCAACTCACGGAAGATGGTCACATTGCCATCGCCCATCTCGTTGAGAACGGAGATGATGGAACCTTCGCCATAGGTGGCATCCTCCGTCGTTTCCAACGTACAGATGTTAGAAATGTAGCAGTCGTTACCAATCGTATAGTTATTGATATAGTTACCCACCTTCTCTATCAGACAGTCATTGCCCACCGTGACATTACGCAGGGTGGCATCGTTGATACCCGAGTGCTTGAAGAAGCCCTTGCTCACTTCCACCTGTTTCTCAAACTCTCCCAGGCGGATGTCGCCATAGAAGATGACGCGGTGGAAATTATAGGGTTTAAAGCCATCGGCCACCATCACTCGCTGCCAGTCCTCGGCCCAGCAGACATTGTTTTCTAATACTTCAATCTCGGTCTGTGTTAAGTTTCTGTAATTACACATAATCTTGATATAAAAAATCGTTATACGGATATTTCTGGACGTGCAGTTCGCGTACCCGCTTATACAGCACGTCTCTTAATTCATCAATATTCTCCTTCTCCCTGGCCGAAATGAACAGACACTCCAAATAATGCTCATCCGACCTATTCAACCCATTAGACCCAATCCGACCCATCCACGTCTTTTTCAGTTCATCCAGCGTGATATTCTCCTTGGTCTCTGGTGTCAGATCGTCTTCCTCCTTCGGCACCCACGTATAGGCATCGATCTTGTTGAAGACGATCATCGCCGGCGTGTCAGCACAGCCCAGTTCTTTCAGTGTATTCTCCACCACACGGATCTGATCCTCGAAGTCGGGATGGGAGATATCCACCACATGCACCAGCAGGTCGGCCTCGCGCACCTCGTCAAGGGTGCTCTTAAAACTCTCCACCAGGTCGGAGGGTAACTTACGGATAAAGCCGACGGTATCCGCCAGAAGGAAGGGCAAATTCTCGATGGTCATCTTACGCACCGTCGTATCAAGGGTGGCAAAAAGTTTGTTCTCTGCAAACACCTCGCTTTTGGCGAGGAGGTTCATCATGGTGGATTTTCCTACGTTGGTATAGCCCACGAGCGCCACACGGATCAGTCTTCCACGGTTCTTGCGCTGCGTCGTCTTCTGCTTGTCGATCTCTGCCAGACGCTGTTTCAACAGAGTGATGCGTTGGAGGATGATACGACGGTCCATCTCCAACTGCGTCTCACCAGGACCACGGAGTCCTACCGAGCCCTTGCCGCCACCAGAACCAGAGCCACCGCCCTGACGCTCCAAGTGCGTCCAGAGCCTTTGCAGTCGGGGCAGCATATAACGATGCTGCGCCAACTCCACCTGTGCCTTGGCCTCGGCAGTCTGTGCCCGCATGGCGAAGATGTCCAGTATCAGCGAGGTACGGTCGAGGATTTTCACTTGCAGTTCCTTCTCGATATTTCTGATCTGTTTGGCTGAGAGTTCGTCGTCAAAGATAACCATGCCCACAGGCTGAGGGGCCTTCGACTCGTCAAGCAAACCCTGCGCCCACAGCGAGGCATCCTGGGCATCTACCCACTCGTCGTAAGCATCCTGCTGAGCCTTGATATATGCCTTGATCTCCTGAAGTTTCCCACTCCCCACATAGGTCGTCTGACTGGGCCCTCCCACCTTCTGGGTGAAGCGCTTCACGGTGACGGCCCCGGCGGTATCTGCCAGAAACTCCAGTTCGTCAAGATATTCCTTGGTCTTCGCCTCGTCCTGTTCCTTGGTGATGAGTCCTACCAGCACCGCAGTCTCGGCCTTGGCTTCCGATATTACAAATTCTTTCATATTTTGGCTACAAAGATACGAATAAAAGTAAAAAACTAAATAGGTAAAAGGATAAAAAGAAAAAAAAAGTAATGTCCTTTAACTCCTTTTAACTCCTTTAACTCTATTAACTACCAAAAATATTTGTACTTTTGCAGCAGATTTTTAACGAACCAAAAACAAAACGATTATGAGAGTAATTATCCAATCAGACTATCAGAAGATGTCACAGTGGGCCGCAAACCACGTGATCAAGCGTATCAACGAGTTCAATCCGACACCCGACCACAAGTTTGTGCTCGGTCTGCCCACCGGTTCTTCACCCGTCGGCATGTACAATGCCCTCGTCGAAGCCAATCGCGCCGGTAAGGTATCGTTCAAGAATGTGCTTACCTTCAATATGGACGAGTATGTCGGTCTGCCTGAGACGCACCCAGAGAGTTACCACGCCTTCATGGCCCGTAACCTATTCGACCACATCGACTGCCCAAAGGAGAACATCCATATCCTCAACGGCAACGCCCCCGACCTGCAGGTCGAGTGCAAGCACTATGAGGAGATGATCGAGGAGGCAGGTGGCATCGACCTGTTCATCGGCGGCATCGGCCCCGACGGTCACATCGCCTTCAACGAGCCTGGTTCTTCACTCCGCAGCCGTACCCGTATGAAGACCCTCACCACCGACACCCGCATCGCCAACAGCCGTTTCTTCGGCGGCAAGCCCGAGAACGTGCCTGCTCACGCCCTCACTGTCGGTGTTGGCACTGTGATGGATGCCCGTGAGGTGATGATCCTGGTAAACGGTCATGGCAAGGCTCGCGCACTTCAGGCTGCTGTCGAGGGATCTATCAACCACATGTGGACCATCTCTGCCCTGCAGATGCATGAGCACGGTATCATCGTCAGTGACGAGGAGGCTGCCGACGAACTGAAGGTATCCACCTACAAGTACTTCAAGGATATCGAGAGCGACCAATTGCTCTAAGTATGAAGAAACTGATTCTGATGGTAATAACCCTGCTGGTGACGCTCGGCGCACTGGCAGGGACGGGGATGGTGGAGTCGCAAGACCTACGAGTGACTTTTCAGCATAAAGTAGCATCGCCTGACGGTCGTCTCCAAGTGACCGTGCTTTGCGACAATGGCCGACTGTTCTACGAAGCCACGCTCGACGGACAGAAGATGCTGGAACGCTCCGCCCTCGGACTGAAGACGAGCATCGGTGACTTCTCGCGCGACCTGAAATGGACCAGTCACATCCCCGTAGAGCCCGTCACCAAGCAGTACAGGATGCGCGGCACCAAGGCGGCGAACGGCGACTACCTGGCGAACACCCTGACGCTCACCTACGAGAACAAGGACAAGGTGGAGATGAGCGTCACCTTTCAGGTGAGTAACAACGACATCGCCTTCCGATACACCATCCCAGAGCAGAAAATAGGCCGCAAGGAGATGAAGCGCGCCAGGATCCTGAGCGAACTGAGCAGTTTCAACTTCCCCGACGGCACGACGACCTTCATCTCGCCGCAGATAGGTCCCGAGACAGGCTGGGAGCAGACAAAGCCATCGTATGAGGAGGGCTATTCTGCCGACGCACCGATGACAGATGCCTCGCAATACGGACACGGGTATATCTTCCCTGCCCTCTTCCACCTGCCGAACGGTTGGGCACTGGTGGCCGAGACGGGCGTGGGAAGCAACTACTGCGGCAGTCACCTCTCCGACTATCAGGCAGGCATCGGCTACACCGTAGCCTATCCCGACGCGGGCGAGAACAACGGTTTCGGCTCCGACTTCGCCGCTATCCCCCTGCCTGGCGAGACACCCTGGCGCACCATCACCCTCGGCACGACGCTCAAACCCATCGTGGAGACCACCATCAGTTACGACTTAGTGGAACCGCGCTATGAAGCATCGACCGACTACAAACCCGGACGCTACACGTGGAGTTGGCTCATCTGGCAGGACAACTCCATCAACTATGAGGATCAGGTACAGTTCATCGACCTGGCCTCGGCTATGGGCTTTGAGTACTGTCTGGTAGATAACTGGTGGGACACGCGCATCGGACGCGACCGCATCGCGGAACTCTCGAAGTATGCGCAGTCAAAGGGCGTACACCTCTTATTATGGTACAACAGCAACGGCTATGCCAACGATGCGCCGCAGGGACCACAGGACTGCATGAACACCGCCATCGCCCGTGAACGGGAAATGAAGTGGATGCAGTCCATCGGCATCAAGGGCATCAAGGTGGACTTCTTCGGTGGCGACAAGCAGGAGGTGATGCGACTCTACGAGGATATCCTGAGTGATGCCAACCGCTATGGTCTGCAGGTGGTGTTCCACGGCTGTACCATCCCGCGCGGTTGGGAGCGGATGTATCCCAACTTCGTCGCTTCCGAGGCCGTACTGGCATCTGAGAACGTTTACTTCAACGAGGGTGCGGCGATAAAAGAGCCCTTCGACCTCTGTCTCCACCCCTTCTGCCGCAACGCGACGGCCTCGATGGACTGGGGCGGCATCATCATGAACAAGTATCTCTCGCGCGACAATAAGAGTCGGCATACCCGCAAGACCACCGACATCTTCGAGATGGCATCAGGCCTCATCATGCAGACCTCCGTGCAGTGCGTGGCCATGCAGCCGAACAACCTCACGGAACTGCCACAGTGGGAGATGGACTTCCTCCGCCAGTTGCCTACGACCTGGGAGGAGACACGCTTCATTGACGGCTATCCCGGCAAGTACGTCGTCCTCGCCCGTAAGGCTTTAAACGGCAAGTGGTATGTGGCTGGTCTCTCTGCCGAAAAGGAACCCCTCACGCTGACCCTCGACCTGCCGATGTTCGAGGCTGGAGAGACGTTGCAATGCTATGTGGACGACCAGAAGAGCGGCGAGCCGAGACTCACCACCCTGAAGATGGACAAGAAAGGTAGTAAGGCCAAGGTGATGCTACAGCCCAACGGCGGGCTGATCCTGTGCAGATAGGACAGCCTCACGCGGCCCTGCCGCATCAAACACAACCACCTCATTGGTCCCTCGTTTCAGGTATCTACGGAGTACCTGAAGCGAGGGCGAGTTGTTTGAGTAGTAGCCGAGAGGATTGCCGTTGACGAAGACCTGTCCCCTGCCAAAATTACTCATGTTCAGATAGATATTACCACTGCGACTGAACACGCATTGGAAACGATAATAACCGGGCTTTCCAGATGCTTCGGACAAGGCAAGACTGTCCGACGCAGCGCTATCAAGGGCCTTCGTGGCTGTCTCGTAACCATCTGGAACGGTGAGGATGGTCCACCGTCTCATGTTCAGGGTAAGTTCATTGCCGTCAATATCGGCAGCAAGGGAAATGGGTTCGGCGAGACCCACGAAGTCGTCGGCACGTTTCTGTCCATCCCCACCAACCAGCAGTTTCAGTTCCTGACCGTCGTGCACAGGCGGTAAGGTGAGCGTACTCCCATCCTGGACACCGTCGATGCGCCCCACAAAATCATCGTCGATAAACACCTGTGCAAAGTCATGGCATACGCCGACGGTTAGTTTGCTGGGAACCTTCACATCGGGCAGCATACAGATATAGATCATCGTGCCGCTCGTCATACCCATCTCACGCTTCGTAAGCAAGGGCGAAGCCATCACTGCGCTGTCGACCCCAAAGATGAGCGGGGCAAAGGTTTTCAGTTCCGACTTGCGGATGACCTCCTTTGAGACCGGGGCTTTACGCGTTCGGACACGGCGGCGCCCATCGGCCGTCTGCACCAGTGACAGCAACACCGTCAAGAGGACGGTTATAAATAGAAATCTTCTCATAACTTCGCTTTTTTTTCGTAACTTTGCTGCAAAGGTACAAAAAATATTCGTATCTTTGCAGCAAAGTTAAAAATAAACGACTAAAGCATGAAGATTATCGTATCACAGGAGATAGAGAGCGTCTGTCCGACCTTTGTGGGAGCCGCCGTCGAAGCACAGGTGGTAAACACCCCTTACTGTACCGAACTATGGGAGGAGATACATACCTTCGAAGCGCGTTTCCGTAACGAACTGACGACGGAGAGTCTGAAACAATTGCCAGGCATCGCCGCCACGCGCAATGTCTACAAGGCCTGCGGCAAGGATCCGTCGCGCTACCGCCCTGCCAGTGAACAACTGATCCGTCGGATGCTGCAGGGCAAGGAACTCTATCAGATAGACACCCTCGTAGATCTTGTCAATCTAGCCTCCATCGCCTTCGGCTATAGCATCGGCGGCTTCGACGCGGATAAGTTCGTAGGAGACACGCTGACCTTGGGAGTCGGCCGTGAGGGAGAGCCCTACGAAGGGATTGGCAGAGGGATTATCAATATCGCCGGACTGCCTGTATACCGCGATGCCGAAGGCGGCGTAGGCACCCCCACCAGCGATCACGAGCGCACGAAGATGACACTTGATACCACCCACCTCGTGGTGCTCATCAACGGCTACGACGGCAACGAGACACGTGTGACGGACAATGCCCGTTTCATCCAGGAACTGCTAAAAAAATACTGCCACAGCGACGGTGGCAGTATTACGATTTATAGATAACACTCATCTTGACTTGTGGATGAGTACAGTAAAGCAGATGATTTCCACGAGGAGAAGTCCAACTACTGCCAATACGGGAAATGCATGAGGCGAACTCATTCCCAGCATGATATATGCCACAGCCAGAGCCATCAGCAACAAGGTGATACCTACTACCCGGACACTGGTGATGGTCAGTCTTACCTGTCGGATATTCGTAATCTCTACAGGCATATTGATGTATCGTGGGAAATAAGCCACTACCATGCAACCAATGGCTGCTATCGTTATGATGATGCAGGGAATTGTGACACCTGCAGGCGAGCCGTAGGCATTGGGTTTACCTGCTCCGTCGAAATGAGTGGGCACGATGTCTGGTGCCTGATGAACCATCCAGATGATCAGTCCCCAGACGATGACGGCTATTAGGAAAAATGCGATCTCTAAGACGGTACCCGATGTGGTGCGATGCACCTTTACTTTCTTAATATCAAACTTGTTCTGTTCCATTGTTTTGTTGTTTTTTCTTCGGCAGGCGCTTGGCTTTGCGCAGGGCCTCGGTGATGATCCACTGCAACTGGCCGTTGGTGCTACGGAACTCATCCGCAGCCCAGGCCTCTATCGCATTCATCGTCTCAGCGTCAACGCGCAGGATAAAACTCTTGGTACTCTTCTCAGCCATGAATGTTCAATCTTCAATGTTCAATGATTCAGCGTACCTGTGTTCACTACCGGCTGGGCAGAGTCGTCGCTGCAGAGTACCACGAGTAGGTTGCTCACCATTGCAGCCTTCTTGTCGTCGTCCAGATCGACGATATTATCCTTTGAGAGTTTGTCGAGCGCCATCTTCACCATCGACACGGCACCCTCCACAATCTTCTCACGGGCAGTGATGATGGCCGAAGCCTGTTGGCGGCGCAGCATCACGGCAGCGATCTCGGGGGCGTAGGCAAGGTAGTTGATGCGGGCCTCCACCACTTCGATACCTGCGAGAGCCAGACGCTCATCGAGTTTCTCTTCCAACTGTTGGTTGATCTCGTCGGCACTGGAACGCAGGGTGGGCTCGTCCTCACGCTTATTGTCCTCATCGTCGTAGGCGTACTGACCTGCCACCTGACGGAGGGCGGCGTCGCTCTGTACGCGGACGAAGTTCTCCAGTGCGTTCATCAGTCCCTTGGTGTCTGATCCAACCGTATTGGGAGCCGCAGCCATCGTCTGGGTGTCCACTTCGAAGAGGGCCTTGTAGGTGTCCTTCAGTTTCCATACCAGCACGAGACCGATCATCACGGGATTACCCGTCTTGTCATTCACCTTGATCGGTTCGGCATCAAGGTTACGGGCACGGAGCGAGACCTTCTTGGTGCCATAGAACGGATTGATCCAATAGAAACCCGTCTTGGCGAAGGTGCCAGCGTATTTACCGAACCACGTGGTCACCCTGGCCTCATTGGGTTCCAGTTGCATGAGTCCGCACCACATTATTATATTAATAAGGATGAGCAGAATACAACCGCCCAATAGCCAACCGCCCTGATGTCCGTCAGTGCGATCCAGTTCGATAATACTATTCACGATACCGACAACGGCTAAGATAATAACAGCCAGATTGACGAACAGCATCACGAAGCCGTTCATCACTGTTCCTTTGAAAGCATACTCTTTTGTTCCCATAATTCTCTTAATTATAAATTCATAATTTGATTTGATATCATTTTGATATCGCAAAGATATGAACTATTTCTCATCCGACAATGGTTTTGGTTCAAACTTTAACAATCTTTATAGATTATATTTGGTTATTCGCTCACTTATTTGTAATTTTGCAGCGCAATGGAACGATGTAAGGAGATCTATAAGGTGACATTGGTGGGAGGAGCAGTGAATGTGATCCTACTGCTCTTCAAGTTCGTGGCTGGTATCTTGGGACACAGTGCTGCGATGGTGGCAGATGCCATCCACTCCCTATCGGACTTCGTGACTGACCTCATCGTCATTGTGTTCGTCCGTATCAGCGGCAAGCCCGAAGACAAGTCGCACGACTATGGACACGGCAAGTACGAGACATTAGCGATGACCATTATCGGTATGGCATTGTTGGCTGTGGCTATCGCCATCGTGTATAGTGGCATGACCAAGATCATCGCCTGGGCTAATGGCACACAGTTGGAGGCACCGGGAATGTTGGCGTTATGGGCGGCCTTGTTGTCCGTGCTCCTGAAAGAAGGTGTCTATCGCTATTCGATGGTCAAGGCTCGTCAATTGAACTCTCAGGCCGTAGAGGCGAACGCGTGGCATCACCGTAGCGATGCCTTGTCGTCGATCGGTACGGCTGTGGGTATCGGCGGCGCCATCTTCTTAGGACAGCGGTGGACGGTACTCGATCCTATTGCCTCTGTCATTGTAGGACTGTTTATCGTGAAGGTTTCTGTGGACTTGCTGCGTAATGGTATCGGCGACCTGATGGAACAATCACTGCCCGATATCATAGAGGATGAGATTCTTGGTCTGGTGGCCTCCTTGCCAGATGTGGTGGAGCCGCACGACCTGCGTACCCGTCGGATTGGTAATCACTATGCCATCGAACTGCATATCCTGATGGATGGCGACATCCCGTTGAAAGAAGCCCATGACAAGGCCTCGGAGGTGGAGGATCTGTTGAGAGAGCGTTATGGCGAAGAGACGCACGTGGCCGTGCATGTGGAACCGAAATAGAGACGAGATATGAATATAGCAGAGATAGAGAATAAGAAGATTGCTGTGTTGCTTTCCGGCGGTGTGGACAGTAGCGTCGTGGTGTATGAGTTTGCCAGACTCGGTCTGCACCCTGACTGTTTCTACATCAAGATAGGGCCCGAAGAGGAAGAAGAATGGGACTGTTCCAGTGAGGAGGACTTGGAGATGGCAACGGCAGTGGCGCACAAATACGGCTGTAAGTTGGAAGTCATCGACTGTCACAAGGAATACTGGGATCAGGTGACGAAGTACACGATGGATAAGGTACGTGCCGGACTGACCCCCAATCCGGATGTGATGTGCAACCGGCTGATTAAGTTCGGGGCCTTCGATGAGAAACGCGGACACGACTACGATCTCATTGCCACCGGCCACTATGCCCAGACGGAAATCGACGCCGAAGGCAGGAAGTGGCTCTGTACCAGTCCGGACCCCGTCAAGGACCAGACGGACTTCCTGGCACAGATTACTGACTGGCAACTCCGCAAGGCTCTCTTTCCCATCGGACACTATGTGAAGGATGAGGTACGTGTCATCGCCGAACGGGAGCATCTGGTGAATGCCAGGCGCAAGGACTCACAGGGTATCTGTTTCTTGGGCAAGATCAACTACAACGACTATATCCGCCGTTACTTAGGTGAACAGCCTGGTGATGTGATAGAATTGGAGACGGGCAAGCGCATCGGAGAGCACAGGGGACTCTGGTTCCATACCATCGGTCAGCGCAAGGGGATGGGCTTTGGCGGCGGCCCTTGGTTTGTTGTCAAGAAGGATGTGGCACAAAACATCCTCTATGTCTCGCACGGCTATGATCCCGAGACGGCGTATAAGCAGGACTTCGCTGTCCATGATTTCCACTTTCTCACAAAGTGTCAGACACTTTGTGAGGTGACTTTCAAGATCCGTCATACGCCGGAATATCACCCTGCCACCTTGGAATGGACGAGCGAGGACACGTTCATCGTCCATTCGAAGGAAAAGATCCACGGCGTGGCACCGGGACAGTTCTGTGTCATCTACGACGAGAACCATCACCGTTGCTTAGGGTCGGGCGAGATAACTATTTAACGCACACTAATCCTGGAAGTAGACCCGCTTGACGCGGTTGCTGACACCTGTAAGCACCTCGTACGGGATGGTGTCGAGGACATCGGACAGAACGGTTACTGGCAAATGTTCGCCGAAGATCTCCACCTGATCACCCTCATGACAGTCGATATCCGTCACGTCAATCAGTGCCACATCCATACAGATATTACCCACATACTCGGCCTTCTGACCATTCACAAGACAATAGCAGTGGCGGTTACCCAGATGTCGGTTCAGTCCGTCAGCATAGCCAATAGGGATGGCACCTATCACGCTGTCCCTTTCTAATATCCCCTTACGACTATACCCTACCGTCTCACCTGCAGGCACATGGCGCAACTGCAGAATGGTAGTCTTCAAAGTAGAAACGGTAGATAAGATACGATTGTCACGGGGATCAACGCCATAAAGACCAATTCCCAGACGACACATATCCATCTGACGCTCCGGGAAGTGTTCGATGCCCGCCGAGTTGTCCATGTGACACAGGATCTTATGGGTGAAGGCCGCCTGCAACTTCTGACTCCCCTCCTCGAAGAGGGCAAATTGCTGGGCGGAGAACGCATCGAAGCCGTCGCTGTCGGAACCCACAAAGTGACTGAACACACTACGCGGGATGATGGCATTCTGGTGCTTCAGACGGTCTACCAACTCGTCGATGTCGTTGACAGGATCAAAGCCAAGACGGTGCATGCCGGTGTCGAGTTTGATGTGTACGGGCCATCCCGTGATACCCTCCTTGCGTGCCGCCTTGATGAGAGCATCGAGCAGACGGAAGGAATAGACCTCCGGTTCAAGGTCATAGTCAAACATCGTCTTGAAGGCCGTCATCTCCGGGTTCATGATCATAATATTGGCCGTGATACCGGCCTTACGCAGTTCCACGCCTTCGTCGGCCACAGCCACAGCGAGATAGTCCACACGGTGATCCTGAAGCGTCTTACCGATCTCCACCGCTCCGGCACCATAGGCATCGGCCTTGATCATACACACCATCTTGGTCTCCGGCTTCAGGAACGAACGGTAGTAGTTCAGGTTGTCGACCACCGCATTGAGGTTCACTTCGAGGATCGTCTCGTGCACCTTCTGCTCCAGTTGTTCCGTAATCTGATCGAAACCGAAACGCCGCGCTCCCTTCAACAGGATCAGTTCATTACGCAGGGTGCTGAACACCTCACTCGAAAGGAAGTGCTGCACGTCGTGGAAAAACTGCTTGTCGATGATCTGTATCCTGTCGGCCTGTGCAGAGAGTTCCGGACCAATACCGATGAACTTCTGGATACCCCGCTTCACGCAGAGATCCGACACCTGGGCATAGAGTGCTTCAGGCGCGATACCGGTCTGATACATATCACTGAGGATGAGGGTCTTCTTGAAGGTGTTGGGTGTTGGGTGTTGGGTGTTGGCAGTATCAAATCGGCGGTTCAGGAAGTCGAGGGCAATGTCAAGGGAGTTGATGTCAGAGTTATAGGAGTCGTTCACGAGGATGCAGCCACGCTGTCCCTCCTTCACCTCCAAGCGCATGGCCACAGGCTCCAGGGTCGGCATACGCTCGGCCAACTGCTGCGGTGTCACACCGAGGTACAGGGCCGTCGCCGCACAGGTAATACAGTCCTCTATCGAAGCCTCATCACTGAAAGGAATGTCGAAGGCACCGTCCTTTCCTTTGTACCGGTAGGAGATGGTCTTCCCTTCGACAGCCTTCACAAACAGCGCCACCTGCTCGTCGCAAAGTGACCATGCGATCTTCTCGCCCTGATAGTGCATCCGACGGATACAACGGCTCACGATGTCATTGTCAGAACAGTAGATCATCGCCTGTGTGTCGTGCATCAACTCCAGTTTCTCCATACATTTCTCCTCCATCGAACGGAAATTTTCCTGATGCGCCGCACCCAATGAAGTAAAGACACCCACCGTAGGCTGGATGATGTCCCTCAGGGCCAACATCTCTCCAGGTTCGGAGATGCCTGCCTCGAAGATACCCACCTCCGTCTGCTCATTGAGCAGCCATACCGAGAGGGGTACGCCGATCTGCGAATTATAACTCTTCGGCGAACGCACGATCTTCTGCGAAGGCAGGAGCACTTGATAGAGCCACTCCTTCACCATCGTCTTACCGTTGGAGCCCGTGATGCCCACGATGGGGATGTCGAACTCGTCACGGTGGCGCTCTGCCAGTCGCTGCAACGCTGCCAGTGGCGAAGGGACGATCAGGAAATTGGCATCCTTCATACTCTCCACCTCACCATTAGGACAGAATTCCAAAATGCCTCTCGACTCTACCACGAAGTTACGTACGCCTCTGCGATAGAGGTCGCTGATGTATTTATGACCGTCGTTGCGCGCCGACTTTAAGGCAAAAAACAACGTTTCCTCCGGAAAACAAAGCGATCGGCTGTCCGTCAGCAACCATCCTATCTGTGCATCGGCCGTTCCGATGCGCCGTGCGCCTATCAGCGTCGTGATTTTCTCTATTGAATAGTTCATATTTCTTTTAATGCTGGATATTTCTCTTGAAGTGCTTTCAGACGAAGCATGGTCTGTTCCTGGAAGCGACGGTATTCGTCGGATTCAGAATCAAAGGGTTTGTGATTCAGAGCCTGTTTGACGGGGCGCCACTCTTCCAGGAAGGTCTTGGCCTCGGCAGAGAAGTAGGTATCAACCAACCGCTCCCAGATATAATCCACAGTCTGTTGCGAGGGGTGCAGCATATCCGCCTGATAGAAGCGATAGTCGCGCAGTTCGTCCATCAGAATCTCATAGGCGGGGAAATAGGCAATCCTAGGTTTGCCTAGGATATCCCTAGGATGGCCTAGATCTCCTAGGATCTTCTCCACCGCCAGAAGCAAGGTGGCTTTGGAGAGTTGAGAGCCGTGATAGCCATATTTCCGGTATCGGATAGGGCTGACGGTCAGGACGATATGCATCTCTGGATTCATCTGCCGAAGGACATCGATGGCCTGCCACAGATAGTCTGCGCATTCATCTACTGATAGTACCTCCTCCGTAAAGAGCGACTGGGGCCGCTTCTGGCAGTTATCCACAATCTCGCCCGTCTCTTTCAGGCGGTAGATATGGTTCGTGCCGAGCGTCAGGAAAGCGACACAGGGGACAGGTGTCGTCAGACGCTCGATGGTATGGAGGACAGAGGCCAGATTATACATCACGCCGAAGGGATTGACCGTCGCACGGAACTGTTCTTCCTGAAAGCGGTGGCCGATCTCCGTGGCAAAGCAAGACCCCACGAAGAGTATCTTCTCGAAAGGTCTGATCCTAAACCCCGGATCCTCTATGTCTACAATCGTCCTGAATTCCATCGGTTTAACTCCTACTGATCTGCAGCCCTGTGGTCGATAGCGACATCTCCACAAACCGCGCATTCTTGTTGACCGGATGTTCCGTCAGTATCTGTTTGATACGGGCAGCCGCCTCGGGGTCCTTGGCAATCATATACAGATAACCGCCCCCGCCAGCCCCGGGCAATTTATAGCCGAGACACAGGTCGTCGATGAGGTCTGTCAGTGCGGCCACTGCCGGAGGATTCGTGCCACTGTCAAGTGCCTGGTTCTGTTGCCACGTCTTACGCACGAGTCGTCCCGTCTGCAGAAAGTCATTCCGTTGGATGGCTTCATACATCGCCATCGTGTGCTCTTTCATCTCACGCAACAGACGCAGTTCCTCGTTATGGTTGAGGAACATCCGTCGTACGATTTCTGCGAGGATCTGTTTGGCAGTACGGGTGATGCCCGTATAATATAAGAGGTGACAGGCCTTGTATTCCGGCTGTGTCCAGATATCATCCGGCAACCAGCGCACCTGCGGACTCTGGTCGAAGCCCTTGCCTGTCTGTAACAGTTTCACGCCACCGAGTACCCCACCAAACTGATCCTGCCAACCGCCTCCGGTCGTCAGCATCTGTTCCAGCATCAGGGTACGGTGCCCTATCTCGTTCTTGTCCCAGCCCAGACCGCAGAAATCATTCAGTGCCCCTAAGACGGTAGCCGCCAGGATACTCGACGTACCCAAACCACTACCAGCAGGGATGGCTGAGAGCAGGGTCAGTTCGATACCGCAGCCGAATGCCTCCAGTTGCTGCTGGAGGTTCTCTCCGAAACCGGCGAGGACGAGGGCCGCCTTGGGGATGGAGAACGGTGATCCCACGTGCATGAAGTCCATCAACTGTTCTGTCGTCTCCACCACTTCCATAGCCCCGAGGTCGATACTGCGGAGCATGATACGGTACACCTTCGACGGCTTGACATAGACCTGTAGCGGGGGCTGTCCGTTGAGTTCGATGGCAAAGTTGATCACGTTGCCGCCCTCCATCAGACAGTATGGCGGGGTGTCCGTCCATCCGCCCGCAATATCGATGCGCACAGGACTGCGTCCCCAGACGATCTGGTCGCTGCTGACACAGAGGGACGGTTCTTTTGTGACATCATCAAACGATGTCACAAAAGAACCGTCCCTCTGTGTCAGGCCCTGACGAAGGAGCGCGAAGGCCTTGTCGCTCTCCCCCCGGAACATCGCATTATGGATGCGCGTCATCAGAGGAGCCTCCTCGGGGAGTGCCTCCGGCAAGGGGATCTGGTACTTCCGAAATGCCTCGGCCGCATCCGCCAGGTCGAGTTGGTAGAACACACTGTGCTGCCAGTTCTTCGCCATCGCGCGCCAGTTCTGTTGCCTGAAGGTCCGTCGCTGGGTAAAGAGCCGTCGCAGATCAGCCCGCTCCGCCACCTCGTTGCTGTTGAGTGGTTCGTCAATCCGGTATCGGCGTGTCTCGTAGTCTTTTTCGCCAATAGGTACCACGTCGATGCACTCGCCCGGCTCCAGGGTGATCTCCCAGTCGTTCTCCGGCACCCCCGTCACCACATTGTCGTGCGTCAGGTGCCACTTAGGACTGATATAACTGTTCTCTATCCAGATATTGCTGTTCTCCTCCGTAAAGGGTATCTTCACCTCGGCATTCTGCACGAAGATGGAAGGATGGGGCTTACGGTCAAGATGCATGATCTCCCGCTGGTCGTTGACGAGGTTCTGGAGCCGCAGTGTCGAGGAAATCATCTCCCGAGAGGTGCCGAAGTGATAGAACTCTCCACCCGCCAGCGGCACGATAGCGACGCTCAACGCCCGCAGTTCCTCATCGTCGAGGATAGGCTCAGTGCCAAGGGCGCAGCCGAACTCGGCATAAAGATCATATTCTTTTCCATTGCTGCGCTGCATCAGCAGTGTCACCGCTTTATCGCTCAGCAGCCAGACTCCAATATCCGTCAGGTAGAAATGGTCGCGCTGGAGGTCGGCGAGCGTCTGCACCGATGGTTTCTGGAGCATCTGTTTCAGCACGGAAGGCGTACGGCGGTCACTGACGAACACCCCATGGTTCTTCGCCACAGAGGCATCGAGCCAGAGACCGTAGCAGACCACATCCGCCTCGGGGATCGGCTGAAGGGGTTTTGTGGCGCGGATGAGCACATCACCGCTCACCACCATTGTATGGATACTGTCAGGTGCCATCTGCATCATCTGCTCATACAACGGCAACTGCACGCTGAGCAGATTCTGCGACAGGCGCTGTCCCCGTTCCCACCGGAACACGGGCAGGGGCATCAGTACCTTTCCCGACACCGCATAACTGGGCAGACGCTTACTCTGTCCACCAGCATGGATGAGGATGCGCTTCTCCTGCGGGAGCCATTGCCCCATCTCCATCGCTCCCTCGGCACGACAGGCCTCTTGCAACAGCCACGCCGTTCCCCCGCCACTGCCGAGACGGTGTCCGACAGGGTCACAGGTACAGAAGTATTCCTCACGGGAGAGTCCCGTCACCTCATGAAAGGCCTCCACCAAGTTCGGTGGCAACGACAGCAGTTTCTTCATTGAACATTGACCATTGAACATTATTTCTTGCGGCGGCGATATTCCATAAAGACAGCACCGAGGAGCACAAGAACCAGCACCCCATAGGCCGTATAGGCGATGGCCTCGGTGGTATCCACCGACTTCGGGAAGAAACTCAGCACCACCTCGTGCTTGCCGGGCTTCACGTTCAGCGCACGGAGGATATAATTCACACGTCCCAACTCAGCAGGCTCACCGTCGACGGTCGCCGTCCAACCGGGGTAGTAGACCTCGGAGAACACGATCACGCCGCCCTTACCCGAATTGACATCGTACTTCAACTGGTTCGGCTCGTAGGCCGTGATGGTCACGATGCTCGCCGTATCCTGTTCGACAGCCTCGCCCAATAGATCCTTGAACCTTGCATCGGCCACGGCCTCGTGGCGCAGGTCGATCTGGCCTACGCCGTCCATCTCCTCATTGGCATTCTGCACATACCGGATCTTGTCGACAAACCACGCATTACCGTAGGTATAAGGGTTCTGCAACGGCACGGTCTGTCCGCCCTGCAAGGGGAAGATGACATATTTCGTATTCAGCATATTGAGCACGGGGAAGATGCTGTCGCCATTCACCTGCGTCATGTCACCGCCAGCCTCGGCCACGGCCCCCATCATCTGCTGCATCTCAGGCGAGATATACTGTTCGATCATCTCCTGATAACGGCGCAGTTTGGCAGCATGATAGCCGCCGATGCTCTTATGGTAGTAGGAGGTCTCGTTCTCGTTGAACGTGTTCGAGGCAAGGTTCAGCACACGGTAGTCGAGACTCTTGTCGTGCAGGATCTGCTCGTCGGTCTGCGTCATCTGCTGCGGGGCCTCGCGCTCACTCTTCGGCACGAACATCTCGTCGTTGAGATAGCGCTTGTTCACCGTCCACAGATCCACAAGACAGAGCACAAGGATGATGGCAACGGTATATTCCTTCTTCAGTTTGCCGTAGACGAAGCCCAGTAGGACACCCGTTCCCACCAGGATGATATAGAACGAACGCAGGGCATCGCTCGTAAACATCGCCTGACGCATCTCCGTCAGGTTAGTCATCACGGGCTGCAGATACTCGCCAGGGAGTCCTTTCAGTGCCTGTAACTCACTTGTAGAGATATAACTATCGAAGAACATCGTCGGCATCAACGAGAAGAGCAGGGCCACGACACCCGTCAGGCAGAAACTGATGAGGACATACTTCATCCTCGGCTTCATCTGTTCAGGTTCTTCGAGGAACTTTTTCAGTGCCAGCATGGCCAGCAGAGGAATGGTGAACTCCGCGATAACGAGGATAGATGCCACCGTCCGGAACTTCGCATACATCGGCACGTAGTCGAGGAAGAAGTCCGTCAGTCCCATGAAGTTCTTACCCCACGACAGCATGATCGACAGCACGGTGGCCGCCAGCAACGCCCACTTCACCGGACCTTTCACGATGAACAGGCCCAGGACAAACAGGAACACGACGAAGGCACCCACATAGACGGGGCCTGACGTGCCGGGCTGCTCACCCCAGTACTGCCCGATCTGGTCATAGAGGCTCAGGAAGTCATTGTCGGCCTTCGCCATCGCCGTCTCGTTACGACTCAGCGGCACCGAGGCGCCCCCCTTCGTATTGGGCACCAACAGCGTCCACGTCTCCCCAATGCCATAACTCCACTGTGTGATATAGTCGCGCTCCAGACCGCTACTGGTCTGGTTGGCCGAGTTCTGCTTCACCAGTTCACTCTTGCCGCGCATCGACTCCTGACCGTACTGCCAGGTGTGGTAGAGGTTCGACAGGTTCAGGCATACGCCGATGGCGGCTGCTGCCAGACAGACCCCTGTCGCCTTCACGAAGCGTAGCAGTTCCTTCTTCTGGAAGGCCTCCACGAACCATGCGATGACAAGGAACAGGATGATAAAGAGGTAATAGTACGTCATCTGCACATGGTTGGCATTGATCTCGAACGCCGTGAAAACGGCCGTCACGATGAAGCCCCACAGGTATTTCCCCCGATAGGCCAGCACAATACCCGCAATCATCGGCGGCAGGTAGGCCAGTGCCCACACCTTCCAGATATGTCCGGCGGCGATGATGATCAGGAAATAAGTGCTAAAGGCCCAGAGCACTGAACCCAAAGCGGCCAGGTGCTGACGGAAGTCAAATGCCCGCAGCAGGATGTAGAAGCCCAGCAGATAGGCGAACACATACCACACGTTCTCCGGCAACCATAGGTGATAGGCATTGATGGCCTGCACCAACTTATCCGTCGAATGATACGACGGGGCTGTCTGATACGTTGGCATACCGCTGAACAAGGCGTTCGTCCAGCGACTCCGTTCTCCCGTCTTCTGCAGATACTCGATACCTTCCTGTCCGGCGCCTCTTCCTGCCGAGGCATCGTGACGATAGAGGATACGCCCCTCGATGTCGGCGGGGAAGAAATAGGCGAATGCCAAAACCACAAACAACAATACTGCCAGCACATCGGGCAGCCACTTCTTAAAAATGTCCATAACTTGCAAGTTTTTTTATTCTGCGTGCAAAGATACGACTTTTTTTTGTAACTTTGCAGCGATTATGGAAGAAATTATTATTTCCAGCGTACAGAACGCCCGCGTGAAGCATGTGGTGGCGCTGCAACAGAAGTCGGCGCTGCGCCGCGAGGAAGGGCTCTTCGTGGTGGAGGGCCAGCGCGAGATAGAGCACTGCATCGCCTGCGGCTACGAGGTGGTGGAATTATATAAAAGGAGTCAGGAGTCAGGAGTCAGGAGAGAAGTAGAATACCTTGTTTCGCCTCAGGTCTATGAGAAGATGGCTTATCGCGGCTCTACCGAGGGAATCATCGCAATTGCGAAATGCAAAGACCACTCTCTGAGTATTCTCTCTCCTCTTACCTCTCACCACTCACCTCTAATCATTGTGCTGGAGAGCGTGGAGAAGCCCGGCAACCTCGGGGCGATCCTGCGCACCGCCGAGGCCGCAGGCGTGGATGCCGTCATCGTGTGTGACCCCCTGACCGACCTCTACAACCCCAACTTGATCCGCGCCAGCATTGGCGGCGTGTTTAGCGTGCCGACCGCCGTCTGCACCTCGAAGGAGTGCATCGACTTCCTGAAAGCCAACAAGATACGCATCCTCACGGCACAACTACAGGACTCGTACGACTACTACGACTACGACATGTGCGGGGCCACCGCCATCGTGATGGGCACGGAGTCGACGGGGCTCACCACCATCTGGCGCGAAGCCGCCGACGTGCATATCCGCATCCCCATGCTCGGTCGCCTCGACTCGCTCAATGTCAGCGTCTCTGCCGCCATCCTCATGTACGAGGCTGTCCGCCAGCGCAATAAAGTGTATCAGCACCCCGACGCCCGAATGTAAAATAATAAAAAGGTAAAAAGATATGAAGATTGGAATGATTGTAGCGATGGAAAAGGAGTTGAAGCAACTCCGTCCATTATTCCCCGAAGACAGAGTGATCCTGCAAAAGAGCGGCATCGCCACCGTGAATGCCGCCATCCAGGCGGTGGAGATGATTCGCCAGTACAAGCCCGACTGCATCATCTCCTCCGGTTGTGCCGGCGGCAACGGCGACGACATCAACCTGCAGGATGTGGTGGTGAGCAGCGAACTGACCTACCACGATGTGTATTGCGGCAAGGCCATCGACGACACCACCGTCTACGGACAGGTGCAGGGCCTGCCGGTACGTTATCAGGCCGACCCATACCTGTTGGAGAAGGCCAAACTGACGGGCGCAAAGCCGGGACTCATCGTCACCGGCGACTGGTTCGTGGACTCGAAAGAGAAGATGCGCGAAATTGTCGGACATTTCCCCGAGGCGAAGGCCGTCGACATGGAGTCGTGCGCCATCGCACAGGTGTGTTACATCTACAAGGTGCCGTTCATCTCGTTCCGTCTCATCAGCGACATCCCCCTGCGCGACACCGATGCCTCGCAGTACCATAACTTCTGGGACACCGTCGCCGAGAAATCGTTCCAAACCACCAAGTCATTCATTGAAAGCCTTTGAAGTTCATAATTCATAGTTCATAATTCATAGTTCATAATTCATAGTTTATGGAGGTTATTCAGAGTTTTACGATCGACCACACGCATCTGAAGCCCGGCATCTACGTGTCGCGGGTGGATAAGGGCTTTACCACGTTCGACCTGCGCATCACCGAGCCCAACAAGGAGCCTGCCGTAGCCCCCGCTGCCATCCATAGCATCGAACACCTCATGGCCACCTGGTTCCGCAACTCACGGGCAAAAGAAGATGTGGTCTATGTCGGTCCGATGGGTTGCCTGACGGGCATGTATATCATCATGACGGGTACCTATACCGTCGAGGACATGCGCCAACTGACCATCGAATGCTTAGAGTGGATCCTCACGCAGACCGAGGTTCCCGCCACGACGCCAGAGACCTGCGGCAACTGCCTGCTCCACGACCTTCCCATGTGCCAATGGGAATGTCGGCGGTATCTGGATCGTCTGCAAAACGATTTCCACTCCGAGTACACGAAACTCCAGATTACCCTCGCCGACGGCAAAACCTTCGCCGACGCCTAAAATTTCCTACAGGTGTTTCTTGGGATAGAGGGCGTCCCACCAGGTGGGGTCGTCCTTGAGCCACTTGGCAAACCACGCCATCTGCGTGGCGAGCCATTTCTCTTTCTTGCCGTATTCGAGGATATGGTGGTTCTCACCCGCCACCTCGACGAGGGCCACCTCACGGCCTAAGAGTTTCAGGGCAGTGAACATTTGGAGGCTCTCGATGAGCGGCACGTTGGTATCGGCATTGCCGTGAAGCAGGAGCAATGGCGTATGGATCTTGTCAGCATTGAAGAGCGGCGACTGATCGACGTAGAGTTGGCGATGCGACCAGGGGTAACTGTTGGCCATCGACACCTCACTGTAGTTATAGCCCCAGTAGCCCTCACCCCAGTAACTGGTATGGTTGGTGATGCCGGCATGCGAGACGGCAGCAGCGAAGATATCAGTCTGTGTCTGCAAATACTGCGTCATAAAACCACCATAGGAGGCCCCCATGCAACCGATCTTTTGGGGGTTGATGAAGGGGTGCTCCCTGCAAATCTGTTTCGTACCCTCGATGATGTCCTCAGCAGGACCGCGCCCGGCCGTATTCACGTGGCGCGAAGCCCACTCCTGGCCAAAACCCGTAGCGCCGCTAGGTTCAAGGATATAAGCCACATAACCAAGGGAGTTCCAGTACTGCGGAGCATAGGGTGACTCAAAATAACGGCTCACGGGCGAGCAACCACCATAATAATACACAATCATCGGATATTGTTTCGAGGCATCGAAATCCTTCGGCAGATAAAGACGACCATAGACGGTGTCGCCCTTGCTATTCTTGAAGTTCCAGTCCTCGCAGGTGCCGACCTCCGCATCGCCAAGGGCCTCTTTTCCATTGAAGATTGAAGATTGAACATTGAACATTGGCTTCTTTGGGTTGATGGTAGCGACGTAAGCACTGGCGGGTTCGAGGGTCTTATAGGAGAGGTAGCCGATGACAGGGGCATGGGCCGCCATATCGAAGCGGTAGACATCATCGCCCTCAGCAGGCAGTTGCTGTATCTTGCCCGTTTTGGGGTTCAACTGATAGAGGTAGACATAGTCGCGACACTCAGCCCGGAAATAGATCATCCCGTCGGCCCACGACCAGTCAGGACTACCGTCGAGCGAGGGATCGAAGTCCTTGGTAAGCGGCGTGACCTGCTTCGAGGCGAGATCGAAGAGGAAGAGTTCGTTCTCCGTCATACTCGGCGTGACATCGGCGGGCAACTGGCAACCGATACGGTTGAAGGCCTCAGGCGTACCCACAAAGACCACCTGCGAGCCATCGGGCGAGAAGGAACCATCCCCTAAGAATCCCTCACCGATGAAAAGGGTATCGGCCTTCATGGTCTGGAGGTCGAGGATATAGCAGTCGCCCACCTCAGTAGGTCGTTTTGCCAGTCGTGAGTACGAGGTGCCGATGAGGAGTCGACGACCGTCCTGCGTGATGTCAAGGAGACGGGTGTTCTGGGGTGAGAAGGTGATGCGCTGGGTGATACCCGTAGCGACGTCAAACTTTTTCAGGTAGTTGCGGTTGCGCCAGCCGGGCTGACGGTCGTCCATCTCCAACACCTCAAAGACATCCTTGTCTTCCTTCGGGCCTTCCTCTTCGGCGGTAATAATCAGATAGTCCTCGGTAGGCGAGACGGTATAACTACCCTCAGGCACATCATAGGCAAAACGGGTACGCTGGCCCGTAAGGGGCTCTACCTTATATAATACACGATGTGTGCCTTCCTTCTCTTCTTCGAGCCAGGCAATGCTCTGAGACATCCAACGGGGGTTGCACGAAGGACGGGTGATGAGACGGCTCGTTTTCACGTCACGCACCTCGTACTCCCACCGGTTGTTGCCGCCCCGCTCCGTGATCTGGTAGGAAACAGCCACCAGTTGTCCGTCGGCAGAGAGGGACACACCCCTGACACGCTTACCGTCAGTCAGGTCGTGAACCATATAAGGATGCTTTGCATCGAGCGTATAGGCGATAGCCTTTGGCGCATCGATGGTGACATGGATGGAGTCCGTATCCTTCGGTTCAGCCAGATAGCGGATGGTGAAGGTATGGTGCTCAGGGGCAAGTTTCAGATCTGGCGAAGCCTCAGTGCCATCGATGAAGAGTTTGTAGTTCTTCGGGCCCTTCACCTCAATCTTGCCTTTCAGATAGTCGGCATTATTCACATAAAAAGAGAGCAGGCCTACGCTCTTGCTGTCGTCCAACGAGGGCAGGATTTCCCCTTTGAAGACCTTCGTGGCAGGCGATGACAAAGCCAACGAGCCTAACAACGACTTGTCGTCGAATTTCTTGCCCTGCACATCCACCGTATCGGTGGCAAAGGGGGCTGTCACTGCGAATGGACCGGCCTGTCGGAAGGCCGTCACTTCTGTTTTCACTTGTGCCACGCCTGCGAGCGACACCATCAATCCTACTATAAATATACTCTTCTTCATTTTCATGCAAACATTGAGGCAAAGATATATGTTCTATATGGGTGCAAAGATATACAAAAATATCGGACTGACCAAACGTCAGCCCGATTTTTTTGCTGTACCACCTATCATCAGGGCCAGGCCCCGGCGATAGGTTTACTGGTCGCCGCCGCTGGTGTTATCGCCACCACCGGGGTTATCGCCATTAGAACCATTCCCGCCACCCGTTGTCTCATCGTCGCCAGTGACGGAGGTGCGGGAACCTTTCGGTACCACATACAGGCGGTAGTACTTGATGAGTTCGTTCACCTGCTGGATGAGTGCGTCGAAGCGGTGGGCATCGTCGTCCAGCACGGCCGAGGCATTCAGGAAGAGGATGAGGTCACGGTAGGCC
>JAGCRH010000012.1 GCA_017964785.1 Prevotella sp. | reverse complement strand
GAGTTTCGATAAGTCAAAAGGAATAATGACGCTAGAACTTAAAAACGAAGAATTTATAGGACCATCGACTACCACCTTCATAAGAATTGATAAAGAATGAGGTTTGACATAAAATGTTCAATCCCTCCCGTTTTCTTTGGGAATGCCTTTGGATAAAGGGGCAAAAGGACGGGAAGGATTATTTTGATCTCTCACATAACCCTCACACAGACCTTTTTCTTCTGTCCAGCCAAAGGCTCAGGAGCGGATCAGAAAGAGAATAGGTTTTCTCTTTTCTCGTAATCAGATCATACTCCAAAAGTTTGAGGGCTGCTGACTGGGTGGAACTGGGTGAGCGCAAGCGATGCTTCTTATTGAAAGCCGATGAAGTGATACTTTGCACCTCTCCCTCTGCATAAATGGCATAGAGGAGTTCTTTCTGCGCCTCTGTGATAAATGACAACTGCTCTCGCAGGTGAGAGTCGTTCTCCTTGATATAGTTTTCAATTAGCATTTTTACCAAATCTACATCACAAACCTTACCTTCAGGCGTTTCAATATAAGCGTCTTTCATCATACGCTGAACGTAAAGGGTTACTCCCCAAAAAGTATCATAGACATAAGTGAATGCTTCTTTGCTGAGCGTTTTTCCTGCCTTTTGGAAATGGCTAGATGCAAAGTCAAAATAAACTTCCTTATCTATGGGCTCAAGCCTCAATGGCTTTGCACTTTGATAAAATGGACGCTTAGACGAAAAGAACATCTCTTCCATCAGTCTTCTACGACTGCCAGAAAACACAAAGTTGGCATTCGATAACTTCTGAATTTGAGTACGCAATATCTCCTCAACATTCTTTTCAGGATAACGTGTTATCTGCTGAAACTCATCGATAACAACCAGACAACGTTTTTCAACTGATTCCAAATACTGGAATATCTCACGAAGTGTATATTCCGGCTGTTGGATATCTCCTAATCTGATATCGAAAGTAGGTGTATTTTGAACAGGATCATAGCCGAAACTGCCACTAAGAGACTTTAAAAAGGTGATAAACATCTTACGCCACTTATCGCTTCTTGTTGCAACAGTTTCAAATACAGCAGTACCAAAAGTGAAGATAAACTCACGAAAGGTCGTCGTCTGAAGAATATCAACAGAAATGGTGATATAATCATCTTTGATGACAGGCTTGTCGAAAACAAAGTCGACAAGCGAAGTCTTACCCATACGACGAGAAGAAGTTAGAACCACATTTAACTGATTAGTAAGTGACTTCTGAAGTTCTATTGACTCCTCAATTCTATCGCAAAAAAAGGCTTCTGGTATTTTGCCTGATACAATAAATGGATTGAAACTTATACTCATAACTATCTGATTTTGTGTGCAAAGATAGTAATTATTTGTAAATTACCAAAATAAAATTACCGAAAAAAAATAATTTGTGTTGGAGATTATAATTCGAGGAAATGGGAGGTGGGTATGATTTGTAAAGGAATATGGTAAGAAATTAACACTTTGGAATGGAGTGTTCTAGGAGAAGGGTGGGGGAGGAAAAGGCGGAAAAAGTGGGAGGTAGTAGTGGAGTAGGGGTTTGGAGTAAGCGGACTGGGGGTTTGGTTTTGGCTCCCTTAGGAAAAATTTGCGGCCTAAGCAGGGAAAAATTGCTACCATTAATAGTAAATATTGCTAGTATTAATAGAAAATATTGCTAGTATTAATAGAAAATACTGGCTCTATTAATAGAAATAGCGGCTGTATTTCGAGCGATGGAAAGTTGACAGATTTGTAAGCAGCAGAGAGCCAAAGACTTACAAAACAGGTCATATTTCGCGTATTTGAGACTCGATAGGAAGTTGGTGAATTTGACGCGAAATATGAGCAGTGGTTTGTAAAATATAATGATTTCCACGAAGAAAAATAATCTTTAGATTATTTGGTATTCTTCTCACTTATTCGTACCTTTGCAGCCATGTTTGAAGAATTGAAGGAGAAATACAGGCAATTCAGGGAGTGGCAACAGCGGCCTTATCAGGTGAAACCGCTGTCGGATGACGGGCATGTCTGTCCTACCTGCGGCACGCAGTTTGAAGGCAACTACTGTCCCCGTTGCGGACAGTCGGCCAAGATCGGCAGATACTCCTTCAAGAACGCTTTCCTCCTCTTCCTCGACGTCTGGGGCTTGGGCAATCGTGGTATGTTCCGTACCATCCGAGACCTGATTCTGCGTCCTGGCTACATGATTCGCGACTATCTGCAAGGGATGCAGATGGCGTATTTCCCTCCGTTCAAGTTGTTCTTCCTGCTCATCGCTGTCTCGCTACTTGTAGAGACAGGCCTGAATATCAGGGGTGCGAACCGCATTGATGAATATATGGCAATGTTTGACGAGATGGCAAAGAACAATGAGGCTGTGGCAAAACAAGACGCAAAGGAAGCCCAACAGCAGACACTGAGTGCCGAAGAACAAGCAAGAGCAGCGAAGGCTGGTGAAGTCAGAAAGGAATTTAATGACAAAATTGTGGATAATTCCAAGGCTCTGACCATCTGGATTAACAAGCACATCACCATCGTGACATTTGTGCTCCTGCTGCTTTTCTCCGGACCGCTCTATCTCTTTTTCCGCCACTGTCCGAACATTCCAGATATGCGGTTTTCAGAGTTCTTCGTGTCAGTGATCTATTTCACAAACATGACGAGCATCATCTCTATCATCTGGGCTTTCTTCGGTGGGGACCTCCTCTATGAGTCGTTTTTCCCTGTGTTGGCCATTATCCCCCTGAAACAACTGTCGGGTTACAGTTATGTACGCACCATCTGGAAAACCCTCCTCGCCCTGCTGTTATTCTTTATTCCAATATACCTTCTCGTTTTCATCTATGGCCTTCATTTTGCTATGGCCATGAACTAATAAAGTGACTATCATTCAGCAAACAAATAAAAACAATACAGATACAATGGATTACAATTTCAGAGAGATCGAACAAAAATGGCAAAAGCGATGGGTGGAGAATGGAACCTATCGCGTAGTGGAGGACAAGAACAAGAAGAAATTCTATGTGCTGAATATGTTCCCTTATCCATCGGGAGCAGGCTTGCACGTGGGTCATCCGTTGGGTTATATCGCCTCGGATATCTACGCCAGGTATAAGCGTCAGCAGGGCTTCAACGTGCTGAACCCGATGGGCTATGATGCCTACGGACTGCCTGCAGAACAATATGCGATTCAGACAGGTCAGCATCCTGAAAAGACCACTTTTGAGAATATTGACCGCTATCGCAGTCAGTTAGATAAGATTGGTTTTTGTTTTGACTGGGAGCGCGAGGTCCGTACCTGCGACCCCATCTACTACAAGTGGACACAGTGGGCCTTCCAGCGTATGTTCAAGAGTTACTACAGCACGTCGTCTCACAAGGCCCAGCCAACCATCAAACTGATTGAGCATTTCGAACTGATGGGTACTGAGAACTGCAATGCCTTGGGTACTGAGGAACTGCACTTTACAGCCTCCGACTGGGCAGGCTTCTCTGAGAAGAAGAAGCAGGAGGTGCTGATGAACTACCGTATTGCCTACCTGGCAGATACGATGGTAAACTGGTGTCCTAAACTCGGCACAGTGCTCGCCAATGATGAGGTAGTGGATGGTGTCTCCGTTCGTGGTGGCTATCCTGTGGTGCAGAAGAAGATGCGCCAGTGGTGTCTGCGTGTCTCTGCCTATGCTCAGAGATTACTTGACGGCTTAGAAGAAATCGATTGGACTGACTCTCTGAAGGAGACTCAGCGCAACTGGATCGGACGAAGCGAAGGTACTGAGGTAGAGTTCAATGTGGCTGACTCAGATAAGCACTTCACCATCTTCACCACCCGTGCTGATACAATGTTTGGTGTGACCTTCATGGTGCTGGCACCTGAAAGCGAACTGGTGGCAGAACTGACGACGCCTGAGCAGAAGGCTGAGGTAGAAAAGTATCTCGACTATGTGAAGAAGCGTACAGAGCGTGATCGTCAGATGGACCATAAAGTAACTGGTGTGTTCTCTGGTTCTTACGCCATCAATCCGTTTACGGATGAGAAGATACCCATCTGGATTGCGGAATATGTGTTGGCTGGTTATGGTACTGGTGCCATTATGGCTGTGCCTGCTCACGACTCTCGTGACTATGCCTTCGCCAAGCACTTCAACCTGCCCATCATTCCGCTGATTGAGGGTGCTGATGTCAGCGAGGAGAGTTATGATGCCAAGGAAGGTATCATGTGCAACTCTGCAAGCAGCAAGTTCAGCCTCAACGGATTGACTGTCAAAGAGGCTATTGCTGCCACGAAAAAGTTTGTGACAGAACAAGGCTTGGGTCGTGTGAAGGTAAACTATCGTCTGCGTGATGCCATCTTCTCACGTCAGCGCTATTGGGGCGAGCCATTCCCTGTCTACTACAAGGACGATATGCCCTATATGATTCCCAAGGAGTGCCTGCCTCTGGAATTGCCTGAGATTGACAAATACCAGCCCACAGAGACAGGCGAACCCCCATTGGGACGTGCTAAGATGTGGGCTTGGGATACGAAGACAGACAAGGTGGTGAGCAAAGACCTCATCGATAACAAGACTGTCTTCCCTCTCGAACTGAACACAATGCCTGGTTTCGCTGGTTCATCGGCCTACTATCTTCGTTATATGGATCCCAAGAACGAAAAGGCGCTTGTGAGTCGTGAGGCTGATGAGTACTGGCGCAATGTGGATCTCTACGTAGGAGGTACAGAGCATGCAACTGGTCACCTGATCTATTCTCGTTTCTGGAACAAGTTCCTCTATGACTCTGGCTACTCTTGTGAGGACGAGCCCTTTAAGAAACTCGTCAATCAGGGTATGATTCAGGGGCGCTCCAACTTCGTTTATCGTATCGAGGACGAAGGAGCCGACAAGGGTAAGTTTGTCAGTTTCGGACTCAAAGACAAATACACTACCACGCCTATCCACGTGGATGTGAATATCGTCTCTGCTGATGTGCTCGATATTGAGGCCTTCAAGGCTTGGCGCCCTGAATACGAGAACGCAGAGTTCATCCTTGAAAATGGACAGTACAAGTGTGGCTGGGCCATCGAGAAAATGTCTAAGTCGATGTTCAACGTGGTCAATCCGGATATGATCGTCGAGAAATATGGTGCTGACACCCTGCGTCTCTATGAGATGTTCCTGGGTCCTGTTGAGCAGAGCAAGCCTTGGGATACCAACGGTATTGACGGTTGCCACAGATTCCTGCGTAAGTTCTGGAATCTCTATCAGAACGGTTTTGAAGGTGAGGCTACACCTGAGAATCTCAAGAGCGTGCACAAACTGATCAAGAAGGTATCTCAGGATATCGAGACCTTCTCTTACAACACCTCTATCTCCGCCTTTATGATCTGCGTGAATGAACTCTCGCAGCAGAAGTGCAAGAACAAGGAGATGCTGAAGACCCTCGTGATCCTCATTGCTCCCTTTGCCCCCCATATCGCTGAGGAACTCTGGGAGATGTTGGGTGAGCAAGGTTCTGTCTGCGACTCTCAGTGGCCGAAATGGAATGAGGAGTATCTCGTGGAGAGTCAGGTGAAGTTGGGTGTCGCCTTCAATGGTAAGACCCGCTTCGAGATGTCGTTTGCTGCTGATGCAGACAATCAGACCATCCAGGATGCTGTCCTCGCCGACGAACGTGCTGCAAAATATCTCGAAGGATTCCAGGTAGCAAAGGTTATCATCGTCCCTAAGCGTATGGTGAACATTGTGCTGAAGAAATAATGAATATCCAGCATAAAATCATATTAAACGAAGCCAAAGACTATTTCTTTATTGCCTTTGGCCTCTTCCTCTATACCATCGCCTTCACAGTCTTCCTAATGCCTTATCAGATTGTGGCAGGAGGCGTGACGGGTCTTTCGGCTATCATCTACTATGCCACAGGGTTCCATCTGGAGAATACCTATATCATCATCAATGGCATCCTGCTGCTCGTAGCCTTGAAAATTCTGGGTGTGAGGTTCCTGATGAAGACTATCTTCGCTATCTTCACCCTCTATTTCATGCTGAAGTTTGCCCAGGATATCATTCCCAAACAGGAGAATGGTCTGCCCTTCAAACTGATGGGTGAGGGACAGGATTTTATGTCGATGATTATAGGATGTGTGATTACAGGTATTGCCCTTGCTACGGTGTTCATGAACAATGGTTCTACGGGAGGAACGGATATCATTGCTGCCTCCGTGAATAAGTATCATCCGAATGTGACGCTGGGCAATGTACTGATTGCTGCCGACTTCTGTATCATCGGATCCTGTATGTTCTACCCTCAGTTTGGTACCTTACTCGAACGGGCCCATAAAGTGATGTTCGGTTTCTGTGTGATGGCAATGGAGAACTATACTCTCGACTATGTCATGAATGCTCGCAGACAGTCTGTCCAGTTCCTAATCTTCACACGGAAATGGCAAGAGATTGCCAATGCCATTGGTACACAGATGAATCACGGTGTGACCATCCTCGATGGACATGGCTGGTACACTGGTCAGGAGATGAAAGTACTCTGTATCCTCGCCAAGAAGAACGAGAGTATCAATATCTTTCGTTTGATTAAGATGATCGACCCACAGGCCTTTGTCTCGCAGAGTGCCGTCATTGGTGTCTATGGCGAGGGCTTCGATGAGATGAGAGTGAAGATTAAGAATGAAAAAATGAAAGAATGAAAAAATGAAGATCGTATTCGCGACAAATAATCAACATAAACTCTCTGAGATTCGTAGTATCTTAGGGGAAACCATTGAAGTACTCTCCTTAAAGGATATAGGCTGTGATGTAGATATCCCTGAAACAGGCAAGACACTCGAAGAAAATGCCTTGCAGAAGGCACAATATGTCTTTGACCATTACCATTTGGACTGCTTTGCAGATGATACTGGCTTGGAAGTGGAGGCGCTGGATGGGGCTCCTGGTGTCTATTCTGCCCGTTATGCTGGCGAGGGTCACGACTCAGAGGCCAATATGACAAAACTTTTGAAGGAATTAGGAAATAATAACAACCGTAAAGCAAGATTTCGTACTGTTATTACGTTAATACAGAAAAAGAATATCTGTCCCTGTGGCTGTAACAGTATCAAGGAGATCCATCAGTTTGAGGGAATCGTCAATGGTGAGATTATCCGAGAGCGGAGGGGAGGGGAGGGCTTCGGCTATGATCCCATCTTCCAACCTGATGGCTACGACCATACATTTGCTGAATTAGGTATGGACATCAAGAATCATATCAGTCATCGTGCCAGAGCCACGCAGAAATTGGCAGATTACCTATTAAAGATAAAAACGTAAAAGAATCATGAGGATAGTTTTTAAAATAAAAAGAAACTTCTGGGTAAAATGTTTTCTCCCTTTTTACCTTTTTACTTGCTTACCTCTGTCTGCTCAGGTTGGAACGTGGAAGAACTATCTCTCATATAATCACATAGAACAAATCTATGCCTCAGGCGATGATATCTTTGTCAGAGCCAGCAATGGTCTTTATATGTACAACCAAAAAGACCAGAGCATAACAACCTTTGACAAAACAAACGGTCTCTCTGACACCAATATCAAACTGATAGGTTGGAGCAAACAGGCTAAGAGACTGATTGCTGTGTATCAGAACTCCAATATCGACCTGATTGAGACCAATGGCAATATTACCAATATCTCATCTCTTTATTCGAAGACGATGACAGAAGACAAGACTGTCAATCATATCTATATTGAAGGACAATTTGCCTATCTCTCTACAGGTTTCGGTATTGTCAAGGTCAATATTCAGAAAGCAGAGATTACAGAAACCTATCATTTAGGAAAGAATATCACGGCTTGCAGCATCAGAAACAATACCATCTATGCCAAGATAGATGACTCAATTATTATTTCAGCACCTCTTTCCAGTAATCTTCTTGATCCTGCCAACTGGACTACAACAGAAGAATATCCTGTTAACACCTTTATCTTTGACCAAAAAGACTGGGAGACCTATTATAAAGTAATATCAACTCTCAATCCTGGAGGTCCGAAATACAACCTTTTCGGATTTATGAGGTTCATAGGCGGCAAACTCATTACCAGTGACAATAACAACAGTGATGAGGTTAATGCTGCAATACAAGTTTTGAAAGATAACGACTGGAACTCATTCGAAACAGAAACGGTATATGAAAAAATAGGCAGGAGTTTTGTTAATGTCTATGCTGTGGACATTGATCCGTTAGATGAGACACATTTTTTTGCTGGAGCAAGAGCCGGACTCTTTGAATTCAAAAACGGAAAGTTTATAAAACACTACAATAGCGAAAACAGTCCCATCGAAGCATATAATGGAACAAGTTTAAACCACCAGATGGTGACAGGAGTTAAATATGATAAGGCTGGTGATTTGTGGTTATTAAATAGTAATGCCCCAACCCAGTCTGTCATCAAATATACAAAATCAGGTGAGTTTGTATCATATCATGTTCCAGAGGTGATGAAATACGATGGTAATGAATTTACCAATAAGAGTAACCGTAATCTTTCAAACATCATCATAGACAGCAAGGGCTATATGTGGTTTGTCAACAATAGTTGGGACAGACCTGCTGCCTACCGATATGATATGAACAATAATTCCTGTATAGAATATTACAACTTCGTCAACCAAGATGGTACGGCCATTTCAACCACACACGGAATAAGATGTGTATGCGAAGACAAGGAAGGCAATATATGGTTTGGTACTGACTTGGGACCGATTTTGCTTGAGAAGTCACAAATTGAAGCAAGTAATCCTGTCTACACACAAGTGAAGGTTCCACGTAACGACGGTACCAACTATGCTGACTATCTCCTTAACAAAGTGGACATCACTGCTATCGCCATCGATGCTGGAAACAGAAAATGGATGGGTACCAATGGTGATGGAGTATATCTAATTAGTGCTGATAATATTGTACAACTACAGCATTTCACAACAGACAATAGTGAATTACTTTCAAATATCATTCATTCTATTGCCATCAATGAGAAAACCGGGGAAGTATTCTTTGGTACGGATAATGGTCTTTGTTCTTTTGTCAGCGATGCTACTGATATCAATACAGAGATGACAGAAGACAATGTATGGGCATATCCTAATCCTGTCACCCCAGACTATACTGGACTGATAACAATCGTGGGTCTTACATTCAATGCTGATGTTAAGATTTTATCTTCTAATGGTACCCTCATAGCAGAAGGACGCAGCAACGGCGGATCATTTACCTGGGATGGAAAAGACAAAAACGGCAACCGTGTGGCATCTGGATTATATATAGTAGCTACAGCCACAAGTGAAGGGAAAAAAGGTACGGTTTGTAAAATTGCTATCATCAGGTAGATGCCTTCAAACCTAAACAAATTTTTAACCACTTATGACCATAACGCTCTGTCAATTTGGAGACAAATACTGGTAAATATATGCCTGCTAATACATTTAGCAAATAAAATAGTATGAAATAGTTTTCATTATAAAATATTTTCTTCCAGAGAATTAACTCTACAAATGGCTGAAAAATAAATGACATCAGATATATCTGGTAAATGTATTCACGAAAACTGCTGAACAAAGAAGAATGATAAAATGCTATTTGCTGACTAAACGCTATCATCATTAAAATGCCTAACAAAGAAGTAAATATCAAATCAGTAAATAAATAACTGACAACATATAATATTACAAAAATAATAAAACTCCATAGTGTCGATAAATAATGATAAAGTTCATATTTGAAGAAAAAAATGCCAAAGAAGAAAAATACAAGATATAAATGAAGATTATCAATATAGAAATAGTTCTTTTCTCCACAAAGGTTACTGTCAATATGATAAAAAATAATACTTAACAAAAGAAAAATCCACATACTAACATCATTTCTGCATAACCACTTAAAAAGTGGGTATAACAACATAAAAAACAATAATACAGCTAAAAACCAAAGGTGTGCTGAAGGATGATCATTATAAACAGCAAAGGACTCTAAAAAATCACCAATAGAAAAAACTACCTTTGTCTTTGTAAATGGATTGAGCGCTAACTTAAAAAAATAATAAAAAACCACAAAAAACAAGAATGGACAAAGAATCCTATAAAACTTGTCTATATATAAATCTCTAGTATTCCACTTTTTTTGTATACGACTTAAATACAAAAGACCACCTGAACAAAAAATAAATAAAGGCATTCTAAAAGGACCAAAAGGATTTGTTACACGCAAACAAAAATCATGATTAAACCCTGTTGACATATCTATCAACTGAACATGTCCCATAACTACAAATATAATATTCAAGCCCCTCAACACGGCAAGCCACTGTATTCTTTCATTCATAATGGATACAAAATTAAATAAAAATCATTAAATTATTGAAATGTATTTAACTTATTAAATAATTATTTATATTTATTGACTACCTTTGTTGTTTAAAGAAAATTATATATGAAAAAAAATTTGTTTACAATTGCATTTTATTTTCTGACATGCCATCTACAGGCACAATTTCTGATTAACAATCATATTGTACATTATGACTGTCAGACTAATACTTGGTTAGCCACCATTCCTGAAACGATGTTTGGAAAAGATAACCAGTTAACTATTACTCTACAAAATGGATGGAAAGATTTGACGATTGATAATAAAAAAGTAGACTACCAATATACATTTAAACAAATAACAGCAGAAAGCACTTATCAGACAAGTCTCACAGATGCAGAAGGAAACACCATCACTGGTATTTTACAATTTACTTTTCTGCCTATCGTTCATTTAAATGGAGATTTCGGTTATGAATATAAGCAAGGAACTGTTATTATTGCTAATCCTAATGGAGAAATCGATGACTATGTACTTAATACCAGAGTAAAATGGCGTGGAGGTTCTACCAATACAAATGACAAGCATAAACGAAACTACAACATTAAATTTGATACTGATATCAAACTTTTTGATATGCGTAAAGATAATAACTGGATGTTGGATGCCGGACAACCGGATGTGTTCCGTATGCGCAACAGGATAGCAATGGATCTCTGGAACGATATGGCACACAAACCATATTATGCTGACCAGGAACCTAAGGCACGTAATGGTGTCAGTGGCATCATGGTAGAAGTCTTCCTTAATGATGAATACAGAGGCATCTATAACCTTTCTGAAAAATTGGACCGTAAACAACTTAGACTCAAAAAGGTTGATGAATCTGGGGAAATTCACGGATTACTTTATAAGGGAAAAACATGGGAGAATACTTCTATGAATGACTCTATCTACAATTATGACAACTACTCTGAATCTCTTTTTGGTTATGAAGTTAAATATCCAGAGCCTGGTGATGATTGCGACAGTACTGACTGGAAACCATTTGTAGATATCAATAATAAGATACTCATTCTCTGTTACGATGCCAAACAGTTTGAAGAGCAAGTAGAAGACTTGTTAGATGTACCAGTCATGATAGACTACAATGTCTTTCTAAGTTCAATCAATGCCATCGACAATAGTGGAAAGAATATGTTCTGGGCTATATACGACAAAGCCACTACTCAACGTATGACACTTGCACCTTGGGATTTGGATTGTACTTTTGGTCAACGATGGGGAGGGACCTTGATAAACGAAAAAGACGACCTTACATCACCTGAGTATTTCTCAGATGTGGCTGTTGCCTGCTTTTTTAATTTTAATCGTACCAATGCACTACAATACAATGACCAAGTTAACGAACGTTATCAGGAATTGCGCCAGAATGGTAATATACTTTCAACAGACAGCCTGATAAAGCGAATTACAAAATACTACAATGCTATTAAAAAAAGTGGAGCAGCACAGCGTGAAACAGACAAGTGGAGTGGCGATAGTGATATAAAAGGCGAAGTCATTGACTTTGATAAAGAATATGAGTATATCTGTGATTGGATAACAAAACATTTGGAAGCCGTAGATAAAAAAGGCTTCCCCGTACAATATGATAAGGAATATATAGATAGGATTTTCGCAAATATACCTTCTTTGAAAATCAATAATAAATCAGATAAGTACATCTATACTATTAATGGACAACGTATAGACTCTACAAAACCATTGAAGCATGGTATCTATATTCGTAATGGAAAAAAAATAATCATCAAATAACTTATCTTATTTGCCTTATTTTCTTAACAATCTTAACAATATCAGCAATATTTATCATGTTGTCTTCATTTATATCAGCCTCATTTTCATCAAACTTTCCAGTTGAAGTCTGCTTCCCCATCATATAGTTTACGATATCCACAATATCCTTTTCATTCACCTCTTCATCATCATTGGCATTACCTTTTTCAATAATAGGTATAATTATATTTAAGGAACTGGGGTATTCGAGCAATTCACTGCGAAAAAAATTAATATCATCTTGTTTCGCTTGAATTTTACTCACAAAAAAGGTATTAAATTTATCACGTAAGGTTTCACCATCCATAGTTTCTATATAGTCAAATACTTTATCTATACTATCTTTTGTACTTTTAGAGTTATAATATACAAAATAAGTTAGTTCAAATTCCTTTACTAAATCACTATATGACATACCTAATAAACCTTCAAGTAAAAATGAAAGAAAACCAGTACGATCTCTTCCCCATACACAATGTTCATAAATAGAACGACCTTGACGCAGATTGTTCACTATAAACTGAAATTCAAGTTGCCATTTATTCAAATAAATGCTATCAGTCAAGTGTGAAGGCAATTGTCCACTATCTGAACTATAATAAAAAGTAGGTATTGTTCCATAAGAAGAATCATTGCTAAATCCAAAAGCCGAAACTCCATGTGCTTTATTATAATCAGCACGTAAGTCCAATTCTGCACTGACGCCAAGTCCACGTAATATATCAATACCTTCTTTCGTAGCAATATGAGTTCCATTCAAATCTGTACCTCGGAAAATCTTACCATAACGTATCTGCATATTATCAGCCGTTTTCCAACCACCTAAGTCACGAACGTTTGATACTGTACTACATACTTTTATTTGTCGTAATTGACCACTAACATATATCTTTCCTTGTTGTAAAACATCATTACCATTTTCTATTTGATAACGGTAAATACGATTTGGTATGAAATTATATAATTCTACTTTTTTATTGATCGCAGATATATGAAATTTCAAACTATCTTTCAGTGTCTCATCATCACAACAAACAATATATAAACTATCATATGTAGATTGAGGAATATCCATAACCACAGGATTTGGCCAGTCACCTCTGTACAACAAATCCTTACGATAATTATCAATCAAACTATTATCATGAGGTTCATAAACTACGTCACGTAAATAATGATATACAGCCTCATTCTCTATTTCTACATAATAGTCGCGTGTAGGTATTATATTCTGGCTAAAAGAACATAATAATCCGAAACAGGAAAGTATAAAAGTTATGATGATTCTTATATTCATTTAACTCAATTCAAGCATTCTTTCGATAGGTTTCACTGCTTTCTTGGCTATCTTAGGATCTACTTCAACAGAAGGCCAGCCATATTTGAGGGCATTGTAAATTTTAAGCAACGTATTCATCTTCATATATTGGCACTCATTACAACTGCATTCCAAGCCGCTCTCGCTGATTTCTGGTGGCACAGGGATAAATTCCTTATTGGAACAAGTTCGTTGCATCTCATGGAGAATACCAGCCTCTGTAGCCACGATAAATTGCTTTTTATCACTCTGTTGAGCATAGTTTAACATCGTTGCTGTACTTCCCTTTACTTCTGCCAAAGCCAAAACAGGTCCCTTACACTCTAAATGGGCCATCACAATAGCATGAGGATATTTTTTCTTTAATTCAATAATCTTTGATACAGAGAATCTTTCATGTACATGACAACCACCATTCCAAAGCAACATATTCCTACCTGTTACCTCATTGATATAATTACCTAAATTATAATCAGGACCAAAGATAAGTTTAGCATCTTTAGGCAACTGGTCTACAACCTTCTTGGCATTACCAGAAGTCACTACAACATCGGTTAGAGCCTTTACGGCAGCCATCGTATTAACATACGAGACAACCTGATAACCAGGATGCTCTTTCTTATATTTCTTCAAATCCTCTGCCTTACAACTATCTGCCAAACTACAACCAGCATTCAGATCAGGACAAAGAACAGTCTTATCTGGTGAGAGCAGTTTACAAGTCTCTGCCATAAAGTGAACACCACACATCACCATCATCTTCGCATCTGTCTCTGCAGCCTTACGAGCCAAAGCCAGAGAGTCACCTACAAAGTCTGCAATATCCTGGATATCACCTATGGTATAGTAGTGAGCCAGAATAATGGCATCTTTCTCTTCACACATCTTTCGGATTTCAGCCTTTAAATCAATATCATTTTTCACAGGCTCATCAATAAATCCTTGTTTGATCCACTCTTTTTTCAACACCATATTATTATTATCTTTTTATTCTTTTTCTTTTAAAAAATAGAAATGAGTAGTATGATATGCCGTGAATATGTTGGTAACTTCTGACAGATTCTCTTGTATAGTAAGTTATTCACTTATTGGCATCCATTTATCATTACTATTGTGAATTATTTCTCTCTGATAATGAATATCTAAGATAATTTATCCACAATTTTCTATTTTGGTGCAAAATTAATAAGTTTATATTATTTTTCTGCAAAAAATAGTGGAAATCTTAGTAATTTTACAATAATAAATCATCAGATATCGTTAATTTTGAGGAATCATAATGGAATTGTAAAGTAATCCACATCTTTTTCACATAGATATCCACACTTTTATCCACAATCATTTGGTAATTTGCTAACTATGTTGTATTTTTGCGGTCGATATATATAAATATAATAAGGTATGAAGAAGAATTTTTTAATTTTAGCCTTAATGGCAATTACAATGACTACTCAGGCACAGCATGAAGAGGGTGATATAACAATTCAGCCCAGAATAGGTGTATCGTTTTCTAATATTACAGGTGATGATTTATTTTCTGAGGATACTAAGATGAAAGTAAATCTGACCTATGGTTTTGAGGCAGAATACTATTTTACGGATCAACTGAGTGTTGCTGGTGGATTGTTATTTACTAATCAGGGTTATAAGTTTGATTATTTTGATACATCAAATTCAAAATATACTGCAACTTTTGATTATTATTACGCAGCAGTACCTATCACACTTAACTATTATTTGGTGGAGGGTCTTGCTGTCAAGGCAGGTATACAACCATCTTTTCGAGTAAAGACAAAGTTGAAAACAGATGATAGGAAGATGGATCTCGATGAGGCATTGGACTTTTTATTCCCAAACCAGGAAGTCACTATGAATAAGTTCGATTTTTCTATTCCTGTTGGTTTTTCATACGAATACAATAAAATAGTCTTTGATGCCCGTTATAATTTCGGACTGATTAAATTATTTAAAGGTATAGATGTTTCCTCTCGTAATAGTCTCATTACTTTGACGCTTGGCTATAAGTTGTAAGATTTGAAGAAACTCCGCACCATAGAGATGCATCGTCTGTCTGTTGATGAATTCAAGCAGGCAGAGAAACTACCATTGGTGGTAGTGCTCGACGATGTGCGTTCGATGCATAATGTGGGTAGTGTGTTCCGTACTGGTGATGCTTTCCGGATAGAGGCTGTCTATCTGTGTGGCATCACCTCAACACCTCCAAGTACTGAGATTCATAAGACAGCCTTAGGGGCTGAAGATAGTGTCAGTTGGAAATATTTTCCAACGGCTATAGAGGCCGTGCAGCAACTGAAGTCTGAGGGTTATGAGGTTTTTGCCGTTGAACAGGCTCATGGCTCTACGATGTTGCAAGACTTCCAACCAGTAAAAGAGAAAAAATACGCTGTCATATTAGGTAACGAAGTAAAGGGTGTTCATCAGGAAGTCATCGATATCTGCGATGGGTGTCTTGAAATTCCACAATTTGGCACCAAACATTCCATGAATGTCTCAGTCACAGCCGGCATCATTATCTGGCACTTTAGTCCTCAGCGGAGCCAATAATGAATCGTAATCAAATTGTAATCGTCTTTTTTTGTCCGTCCTAGTTCGTTTTTGTATCTTTGCAGCGTAATAATATAACAAAGGTATGAAGATTGAATTGTTTTTCAGGCTGCTTGGCTCGCTGGCATTGCTTATTTACGGCATGAAGACGATGAGTGATGCCTTGCAGAAATTGGCAGGACCAAGTTTAAGGCACATATTGGCCCGAATGACGGGCAACCGATTGAGTGGCATGTTGACAGGTACGATGGTAACCTGTGCGGTGCAGTCATCATCAGCCACGACAGTTATGACTGTATCATTTGTCTCAGCAGGACTACTCACGCTGGCACAGGCCATCTCTGTTATCATGGGTGCCAATATCGGCACTACACTCACAGCCTGGATCATGTCGTTAGGTTATAATCTTGACCTGACTGTCATTGTGTTCCCTGCTTTCCTTATTGGTATGGTGCTCATCTACAAGAAACGTCATCGTGTAGCAGGCGATCTCCTCTTCGGACTGGCATTTCTATTCTGGTCGCTGGTTATGTTGAGTAGCGTGGGGCGTGACATGGACTTGGCTCACAATGCCGCTGTGGTCAGTTTCTTTGCATCGTTTGATACTGGCAGTTATCTCACCATCCTTGCCTTTCTGGCTGCTGGCACTATCATTACCTGTGTGGTGCAGTCGTCAGCAGCGGTGATGGCCATTACCATTCTGCTCTGTTCAACGGGTGTGCTACCTATCTATATGGGCATTGCCCTGGTGATGGGTGAGAATATAGGAACAACGGCAACTGCTAATCTTGCGGCACTTGGTGCTGGTACTGAGGCACGACGGGCTGCATTGGCTCACCTGTTGTTTAATGTTTTCGGTGTCATCTGGGTGCTCGTCGTGTTCTATCCTTTTGTCGATATGGTGTGCAGCCTTGTCGGCTATAATCCCTCCATGGCAGGACAGCCAGAGCGGATACCTGTTGTACTGGCCATGTTCCACACCTGTTTTAATGTCCTTAACACAGCATTGCTCATCGGCCTGATTCCACAGATGGAGCAGATTGTCTGCAGACTTCTGCCAGAAAAAAAAGAGGAAGCCAAACAACCCACGACGCTGCACTTCATCAGTGGTGGTGTGATACAGACTCCAGAGATTGCGGTACTTCAGGCACAGAAGGAAATCGTGCATTTTGCCGAGCGTATGCTTCGTATGTTTGGGATGACAAGTGTACTGATAGACGAGAAGGACAAGAAAGAGTTTGAAAGTCAGTATGCACGTATCGAACGTTACGAGACCATCGCCGATAACATGGAAATAGAGATTGCGAATTATCTCGAGCAAGTGGGCAATGAGCACCTGTCTGACGAGACAAAGGATAAGACCCGAGTGATACTTCGTCAGATAGGAGAACTGGAATCTATTGGTGATGCCTGTTACAAGATGGCCCGCACAGTCAACCATCTGCGTGAGAGTAAGGATGACTTCACTGCTGAGCAATACGTCAGACTGCATGAAATGCTCAGACTGGTGAATGAGGCTGTAGTACAGATGATTGTTGTGGTGAGCGGACGGCGCAAAGATCTGTCGTTGGCAGATTCTCTTTCTATCGAGAACGACATCAATGAACTTCGCAACCAACTCAAGGGTGAAATCGTCGTGGGGGTTAACTCACATCAGTATTCTTATGCTATTGGCACACTCTATAACGACATAGTGGCTGACTGTGAGAAAATCGGCGACTATGTCATGAATATCGTTGAAGCCCGTCTAGGTAAGCATCTGCTTAACTATAATGGCTTGAGTTTGAACCTCGACAAGAAGACTACCACCATTGATGGCAATCCCGTCAACCTGACACGTACAGAGTTCGAATTGCTCCATCTGCTTCTGACTAATCGTGGAAAGGTACTCTCACGCCAGCAACTGATGGATACCGTTTGGGCAGGCGTCATCGTCACTGACCGTACTGTCAATGTCAACATAACCCGTCTTCGTAAAAAACTGGGGGTATATGCTCAGAATATCGTCAGCCGTACTGGCTTTGGATATGTGTTTGAGGAGTAACTCGGCAGAATTCAAAAGGATTCCGTGAACTTGCTTTTTTGCCATTTGGAGGGACATAAGAAAAACCTTGTGTACTTTCAAGTTTGTCTTTCTGTCATTCTATAGGATTGTCATTATTCCTAATCTGTAATCATCAACCAAGAATCAGATAGAGCCATTCCGGACTCGTTTTTTTATGCCTGAGATTTCGGGCATACTTCTGCCCGGGGTGCATAAGCGTGCCCGAGATTTGGGCTGACTTTACCCCGGTGGGAGGATGAAAGATAGACGAATGAATGCGTTTAAACACAGCCTTTTGCAAGTGACCCTATTTGGGTGATGATTTCCTGAGGTAGGTTTTTCTTGTCCCAGATTCTGGTGAAGGTTTTTCGAGGTCAGGAAATCGTGTCGTGGAACTTACAATCCGCCAGCAGCCTCTGCTCGATATCGTGGCATATCGTTCAACATCAATGGCGAGGCAACAGGTATCAAGACAATTGACGCTGAACATTCAGACAGTTGGTTCGACTTGCAGGGACGACGTGTGAACGTGCCGACAAAGGGTGTGTATATAAACAATGGTAGAAAAAGAGTCATCAAATAGACGAAAAAGTACTGTCGTAATCTTCACTACGACAGTACTTTTTTAATGACGGCACTACTATCTGGCGGTAACTGACTGCCTAAAAACCACTTTACTCTTCAACGGGTGAGAAATCACTCTTGCCGACTCCGCAGACGGGGCAGACCCAATCCTCAGGGATGTCTTCGAAGGCTGTGCCGGGAGCGATGCCGCCATCGGCATCACCTTCTGCCGGATCATACACGTAACCACAAACGTCGCATACATACTTTTTCATAATCGTACTTTTTTAGTTATTAATGATGGTTGTTATTCTCTCAACAATCCGCTCTGGCGGAATGTTCTTTAAGCAAGCATAGTCGCCACGTTGACAGGGTTTCTGACCATAGATACTGCACGGACGACAGTCAAGGTCCAGTTGGATGGCATTATCCTTCGGTTGTTTGAATCCCATAAAACCGGCATACGGATGGGTGGCTCCCCAGACACTGACCACAGGTACGGCAGTGAGCGAAGCCAGGTGCATATTGGCAGAGTCCATTGAGAGCATTACATCCAGATGACTCATAATGATGAGTTCTTGGTACATATTCTCGCAATAGCGGCTGGCATTGATACATTGCCGATACTGGGCGCTCCAAAGACTGAAATATTTGTCTTCTTGTTCGCCTCGTCCGAAGAAGAAGATACGGCATTGGGGATTTTTCTCCAATAACTGATGGATCACCTGTTCCATCAGTCGTGGGGGGTAAATCTTTCCCTCGTGGGCAGCAAAGGGCGCAATGCCTATCCACTGTTCAAAGTCTTTCTTGGGTCCTATCTCCTTGGGCAACAGATTGAGGTTGCCGCCTTCTTCTGGGAAGATGCTATGGAACTGGCTGATGTCAACAGGATAGCCCAAGCGTTCGAATACCTCTATATAATTATTAAAAGAGGTGGGAAGTTGTTGCATAGACTTCTTTTTCTGTGAAACCAGATGACGACGGTCTTTCCGATGCTTGTTGATATGCTCCACCCGATAACGTCCCAGATTAAAGCGCATACGGAGATATTCCGAACGGAGCACGTTGTGCAGGTCTGCCACCTTTGTAAACTGTTTGGCTGCCAGTCGACGGTAGAGAGAGTTCAGGCCCCTGATGCCGTGATACTCTACCTTCAAGTCCGCCTCCATGAAATTCACATTGGGAGCAAGGTCGTCGAACAGGGTTCTGGCATATTTGCGGCTCAGTACCGTGATGCGGATATCTGGATACTGGTGTGCCAATGCCCATACCACAGGTACAGTCATAGCCACATCGCCTAACGACGAGAAACGGATAACCAGTATATGCTCCTTTTTCACTTCTTATAAAATATCGGATTTGTTGAAGGATCGTTGTACATCTTCATCTGACGATACACCTTCATATACTTTCTGCCAGCCTCAATATCTTCCAATAATTGGTCGATGGCCAGCGACAGGTCTTTCTGCTGTTCCAAAAGCACATCGAGTTTAGCCTGACACTTGGCAATATGCTCTGCCTTGACATCCTTACGCTCCACCTGTTCCTGCATGTGGTAGATTTTCAGGGCCAGGATACTCAGACGATCCACAGCCCAGGCAGGACTTTCTGTATTGAGTCGGGCATCAGGCAGTGGTGTCACCTCACTATACAACTGACGGAAGTAGGAATCGATTTCCTCCACCAGATCCGTACGGTCCTGATTGCTGCGGTCAATACGACGCTTCAAGGCAAGAGCCTCCGTCGGATTGATTTGAGGGTCACGTATGATATCCTCGAAGTGCCACTGAACTGTGTCAATCCAGCATTTCAGATAGAGACTATGGTCAATACTCTCCCTATCATAGGGATTGTGGATAGGCGTATCAATATTATCAGTCAGATGATAGTCACTGATCACCTGATTGAAGATCTGATTAGCGTGCTCGGTAAACGACATTTTGATATAAAATTGTTTCTTAGGTGCAAAACTACGGAAACTTTTTCAATTAACCAACTAATTACGGATAATTTCATCTAATTTTGCATTTTTATCACTGGTAACGCACACAAAAAGGTCAATTTTTTGCACAATCACACCCCAAATGTGCAAAGTAGTGTCACTTTTTCCTTAAAAAGTTTGCGTAACTCGAAGAAAATGTGTTACTTTGCACCCCGAAAGCGGAAAAACCGCAAAATTTTCAAGATAGCAAATACATTATTAACATTTTAAAGAAAGAAAATTATGTCAGAAATTGAAAGCAAAGTAAAGGCTATTATCGTAGACAAACTGGGTGTTGATGAGGCTGAGGTAAAGCCAGAGGCAAGTTTCACAAATGATCTGGGTGCAGATTCACTGGATACCGTAGAACTCATTATGGAATTTGAGAAGGAGTTTGGTATTTCTATCCCCGACGATAAGGCTGAGAAGATCGGTACAGTAGGTGACGCTATCGCTTATATCGAGGAGAACGCAAAATAAGATAACTCAGAATTGAAGGATTGAAGAATTGAAGAATTGAAGTTCAGGCTTCATCCTGGATTCGTTCTTCAATTTTTCAATTTTTCAATTTTTCAATTTTACATTTATGGAATTAAAAAGAGTAGTTGTAACAGGTCTGGGCGCAGTGACACCAGTCGGCAACACTCCTGACGAGATGTGGAATAACCTCATCAACGGAGTTAGCGGCGCAGCACCTATTACACTTTTCGATGCAAGTCTGTTTAAGACACAGTTCGCCTGTGAGGTCAAGAACCTCAACGTGAACGACTACCTCGACCGCAAGGAGGCCCGTAAGATGGACCGTTATACACAGTTGGCAATGATTGCTGCCAAGCAGGCCGTAGACGACTGTGGCATGGATTTGGAAACAGTAGACAAGAACCGTATCGGTGTTGTCTTCGGTGTTGGTATCGGTGGTATCAAGACTTTCGAGGAGGAGGTGGGTTATTATGCCGTGCATCAGGCTGACGGCCCGAAGTTCAACCCCTTCTTCATTCCGAAGATGATTGCCGACATTGCTGCTGGACAGATTAGTATCCAGTATGGCTTCCACGGTCCCAACTATATCACTGCTTCCGCTTGTGCCTCTTCATCGAATGCACTGGCTGACGCCTTCAATCTGATTCGCTTAGGTAAGGCAAATGCCATCGTTGCCGGTGGTGCTGAGGCAGCCATCTGTGCCTGTGGTGTAGGCGGCTTCAATGCCATGCACGCCCTCTCTACCCGCAACGATGAGCCAGAGAAGGCCAGCCGTCCGTTCAGTGCCAGTCGCGACGGGTTCATCATGGGCGAGGGTGCCGGTTGTCTGATTCTTGAAGAGTTGGAGCATGCCAAGGCTCGTGGTGCGAAGATCTATGCTGAGATGGTTGGTGCCGGTATGAGTGCCGACGCCCATCATATCACGGCTTCCCATCCTGAGGGCTTAGGTGCTAAACTGGTGATGCAGAGTGCCCTCGAAGATGCAGGCATGCAGCCTGACGAGATTGATTATATCAATGTTCACGGTACTTCTACCCATGTGGGTGATATCTCTGAGGCCAAGGCCATCAAGGAGGTGTTTGGCGAGGCTGCCTACAAACTGAATATCTCATCTACAAAGTCGATGACGGGTCACCTGCTGGGTGCTGCCGGAGCCGTTGAGGCAATGGCTACTGTCCTCGCAGTGAAGAACGACATCGTTCCTCCCACCATCAATCACGAGGAGGGCGACGAGGATCCCGATATCGACTACAACCTGAACTTCACATTCAACAAGGCTCAGAAGCGTGAGGTGCGTGCCGGACTCAGCAACACCTTCGGTTTCGGTGGCCACAATGCTTGTGTGGTATTCCGTAAATATGTGGATTAATAATATCATTGACAGAATAAGGCTCCCTTTCCGCAAGGAAAAGGAGCTTTTTTCGGCTCTCTACGAGATATTGGGCTTCTATCCCCATAACATCGAGTACTACCGTCAGGCCCTGATGCACAAGAGCATCGGTAAGCGCAACGACAAAGGCAAGCCTCTCAACAATGAACGGTTGGAGTTTTTGGGTGACGCCATCCTCGATGCGGCTGTAGGCCATATCGTCTATCGCCACTATGAGGGCAAGCGCGAGGGTTTTCTGACGAATACCCGTTCGAAACTTGTCTCTCGTGAGACATTGGGTAAACTAGCTAGCGAGATGGGCCTCTCGCAACTCATCCTCTCCGCAGGTCACAGCAACTCGCACAACAGTTACGTAGGTGGCAATGCCTTCGAGGCACTGGTGGGAGCCATCTATCTGGATCGGGGCTATGATACCTGTATGTGGTTCTGGGAGCATCGGGTGCTGGGCAAATACATCAATCTCGACAAGGTGGCTTTCAAGGAGGTCAACTTCAAGTCGAAACTCTTGGAGTGGAGCCAGAAGAACAAGGTACGCATGGAGTACCGGATGCTGAAACAGAAGAAGGACGATAATGGCAGTCCGATATTCAGTTTCCAGGTACTGCTTGAAGGCGTAGAGGGCGAGAAAGGTTCCGGCTATTCAAAAAAAGAGGCCCAGCAATTGGCTTCGAAGGACACGTTGCAGAAATTGAAGTGCGAACCGCAGTTCATTGATGCCATCTTTAAGGCCAAGTCCGACCGTACGAAGATGGAAGAGGAACCCATGATGCTGGTGCCTGATCCAGAGAAGGAGCAAGAGGATTTTATCATTTCAGAGGTAAGTGGTGAGAGGTCAGAGGTAAGAGAAATCATTAAGCCCAAAAGGGAGCCAGAAAAAAAATCTCTCACCTCTCACCCCTCACCTCTCACCTCTGAGGAAGAGTTCGACCTTTCCGATATCACCCACAAGGAAAAATCGCGTGAGGATATCATTGCCGAAGCCGAGGCAGCAGCCTTTGCTGAGGAATAAACATTTTCTATGATGGATTTCTCCAAAATCACAGAACAACCCTCTCACTACGATCATCTGGAAAAGATGTCGGTAGCCGAACTCTTGCAGCACATCAACGATGAGGATGCGCTGGTGGCTGAGGCTGTGCGGAAGGCTCTCCCGCAGATAGAGGCCTTGGTAGAAGCCATCGAACCGAGGATGAAACGTGGTGGCAGACTCTTCTATGTGGGTGCTGGTACCAGCGGACGATTAGGTGTGCTTGATGCCAGCGAACTGCCTCCTACCTTCGGCGTGCCTGACACTTGGGTTATTGGCATCATTGCTGGCGGAGAACATGCTTTGCGCCACGCTGTCGAGAAGGCAGAGGACATAGTTAAAAAAGGCTGGGAGGATGTGCAGGCTTACCACCCCACGACAGACGACACTGTGATAGGTATTGCAGCCTCAGGCACAACGCCATACGTCATTGGTGCTGTCAGTGAGGCTCGCAAGAATGGTCTGCTGACGGGTTGTATCACCAGCAATCCTGATACCCCTCTGGCTGAGGCAGCAGAATATCCCATTGAGACGATTGTCGGTCCAGAGTTCGTGACGGGTTCCAGTCGTATGAAGAGTGGAACGGCCCAAAAGATGGTGCTCAATATGATTTCCACCTCGCTGATGATCCGTCTGGGCCGTGTCAAGGGCAACCGCATGGTAAAAATGCAGTTGACAAACGCCAAACTTGTGGATCGTGGCACACGGATGCTTCAAGACTCCCTTGGACTGAGTTACGAGGAGGCCCAACAGCGCCTTCTCGATGCCGGTAGCGTCGACAAAGCCCTCAAATAATTCTTTATTAGCCGAAACCCAAAGTTATCGTTTGTTCTTATTAAACTCGTCCAGTTGCTTGAAGCAGTGGCGATTGATGATTTCCTCGAGTTTGCGGTCGTGGTTGTTGTGGATGAAGATGAGGGGGTCTCCGAACTCCATCAGACAGCCGTTCTCCTTAGTATAGGGTTCCCAAGCAGGTGATTTGCGTAAACCAGGAAAATCTGTTGAATTGCGAATCTCGGGAGCATTGGGATTGCCAGTATGGGCGAAATGAGCCCAGACGCTGCTCATGAGATCGGCCCAAGGCTTATTGTATGCGATTTCTGCCGTTGATAATTGGTTAGAGTAGTGATGCAGCACATCGAAACAATACTTCAACTCGGCACCGTGGGCGGAGCCTTTCACACCTGCAGTCCCTTCCTTCACAGTGTACATATATACATAGGTGTCGGCCTTGCGCTTACCACCGATGGCATCGGCAGTGATAATGGTCTTGGGACGGAACAGCCAGTCGATGCTCAGCAGATCCTGTGGCAACCGTTCGTAGGTTCCAAGTGGATAGGCTTCCATAAATGCGCTGATATAGGCGTCTGTCTCGTCACCGAAGGTGCGTAGCAGTTCTTTGCGGGCCTCTTCGAAAGTGATTTTCTGATTGTAGCGAGCCCGTTGCAGTTCGTTGAAAGTAGTACCGATCAGCAAGGGGATATCGTCACTGATGCTGGCGAAGGAAGGTTGGAAGGGCTGTTGCAAAAGAACTTCCCCATCGGGGGTAGGTCCGAAGCCCCACATCATCGGTGTACCAGGTCGACGGGTGCCGATGCTGGCAGCCATTGCCCGCTGACCTGCGGCGTAGAGATCCTGATAAGACACCTTATTTATTTTAGCAATATTCTTTTTGTCGATACCTAATTCTTTTAAGACTGCCTCGCCCAGTTCCTCAGTCATCGCCTTGGTATTCACGTTGAGAATGGTGCCGCTCATGATGATCGCCTTGTGGAAGAGTCCCTTCGCCTTGGGCATACACATGAGGGTTCCTACCTTGCCGCCTCCGCCCGATTCACCGAAGATGGTCACGTTGTTGGGGTCGCCGCCGAAGTTGGCGATATTGTCGCGTACCCACTCTAAGGCCTGTACGGCATCGAGCATACCCACATTGCCGGAATACTTATATTTCTTACCGCAGGTGGAGAGGTCGAGGAAACCGAGGATGTTCAGACGGTGGTTGATGCTCACCACCACCACATCTTTCTTCGCTAAGCACATACCAGGATCCCACTCCGAGGTGCCACTATCGAAACCGCCGCCGTGCAACCAGAACATCACGGGCTTCTTGGCCTTCAAATCTGTGGTCCAGACGTTCAGCACACAGCAGTTCTCCGACATCTGGTCTTCCGTCATCGGACGGTTCTGCTGCTGCATCGTCATCGGACCCCAGTGGTCACACTTGCGTACGCCACTCCATTTCTTAACGGGCAGTGGGGGCATAAACCGCTCTACCTTCGCATACGGAATACCGAGATAGGCCATCGTGCCCTCCTGGATGATACCACTCACTTTTCCACTCTTGGTACTAACCACCGGTGTACTCTCCTGTGCCATTGCCAACCCTGTGGCAAACAGCAGACCGATAAGGCTCAAAGTTATTCTTTTCATCGTTATCACTATTTTTGTTGCAAAGATAACATAATTATCTGAAAAAGTCTTTTTTTAGGGCAACAAAAATTTTTTTTCGTTCTTTTTTAAACCTTTTCCATTCTGTTGCGTCAAAGAGACAAAGAAACAAAAATCACGACAACAAAAAAGTCAGGATAACAAACAAGAAACAGGAAAACAATAAAAAATAAAAGAACAATGAAAAAGATTATTTTAACGGTAGTAGCCGCAATGACAATGACCTTCGGGTTCGCAGAGACTGAGGAAAATCAGGCAGTAGTAAACAACGTAGAGCGTTACGACATGAGTTTCGACGTACGCAGACTGGCAGACAAACTGCAGTTGACCGCCGAGCAGATGGAAGCCGTAGAGGCCATCAGCAACAGCCTGAACACTGAGTTAGCAACAGCCGCTCAAGCGAAAGGATTTGACAAAGTGATCCAGTATGAGAAGGCAATTAGAAAGGATGTACGCAACATGCGCCGTGTGCTGAACGACGAGCAATACAGCACTTATATGATGCTCTTCGGCGCAACCATCCAGAACCAGAGAATGAAGTAAAAAGAGAAAAGTAAAAAGATTAAGGGTAACAAGAAAGAGGATGTGTCGATAACGGCACATCCTCTTTTTATGGTAACTCACTGACTACCTCGTACTGCATACAAGGCCAATAAGACTGACCCTGTTCTATCTGGACATACAGATAAAGGGGGCCTGCAGCCGTTGGAGTGATGGACATGGAATACATACCATCATCGGATATCTGCCAGTCTGTATACCATTTATTATTATTGACCACCGCCCATTTGACACCAGCCTTTGGATAGAAACTGAAGGAATAGACCACCCCAGACTGCAACTCCTTCGTCATTGGCACAGACACGATGGTGAGATCCTGCCCGTTTTCAAAGAATAGCATGGGCAGTTCGCTCACATGGTGTTCCCTAATCAGACTGACCAACTTATGATCATCCACCCCTGCCTTATTCCACCTGTCGGTATACAGACTCTTGACAGACATAATATCAGGCGCACTTAGCGGGAACATGTCCTCCACCTTCTTCCAGTCTTCTTCTGTAGGCTGTTCAATGCTATAGTTCACCACGACATTCCAATAGTCGTTCGTTTCGTCCTTTACGCCTATTGAAAGGCTCTCGACATCACGAACCATATAATGGAGGGAATAAATGCTGTCGCCCTCGTCTTTCCAGTCTTCTTTTCGAATTGATATTGTATTGTTGTTCAGCGAGAGGTCACAGTCAGCCTTCAACCTGATACGGAAAGTGTACTGTTCACCGACTTTCAGGGAACTGCGCAACGGAAGGTCGGTAATGTCAATAAGTCCTTCGCCCTTGGAATACAACTGGGGCAGGGTGTTACCCTCTTCCCTGATACTCTTATAGATATCATGGACATTCATTCCATATTCCAGACAAAGGTCAGACACTGGCGACATGGAAAGGAATTCTTCCTTATTCATAGGATTATCTATCAACTGATACTCTTTTTCTCTTGGGAAGTGACTGAGGATCAGCCATTCTGGAGCCACATTGAACCAAGTCCAACAGTTTCTTTTCCTGACAAATCTGTTTCCGTCAAGATAGCCTGCTCCCCAGGTGGGATCCATGAAGATACCATGATCCTCGCTGGTATAGGCAAACAACCAGGAATGCCCGAAATTCTCAACATTACCTTTCTTGTCTTTAGAAACCCCGTCAATAACCTCGACCTTTATACCGATGCCTTTCGCAAGTTGGTAAAACAACTCGTTATATGCCTGACAAACACCCTTTCCTGTAGAGTAACATTCATCGGCAGTAACAATCTTGAAAGACGTATCATAGACGATATGGTCGCAAAGCCATTGATAGATAGCCTTTATCCTCTGATAGTCTGTATTGCAGCCTTCAGTTATCTTAGTGGCAATTCCCTTGTAACTGATGACAGAATTCGAAACACGGGGTTTCCCACTTGAAGGCTTCTTGTAGTATGAAGTATACGTCTCGTCCTGTTCATCATCCATATATATCTTAGCCATTCCATTATATGAATGAAAACAGAACGCAACCACTATCAGCGAAAGCAACTTATTCATATATTTGATGATTTGCAAAAATGGTATATAATAGAGTATTCGTTTGCAAAAATAAGGAAAAAGGTTGAAAGTTCCAAACTATCAGCCCTTTTTTTAAAGACGCTATGTTGAGTAGTGTTTGTATTCCCATTGGTGACCACATTGGCTACGGTCCGAGCATCTGAAAGACAAATCCCGCCATACGGCGGGATTTGTCTTTGTTTCCATATAATCCAGTCTTATTTATTTCACCCGCCAGACATTCAAGACAATGCCCTGAAAGCCGCTGGAGAACGAGGGTGCGCAGAGGAAGAGCGAGTTGTTCAGCCACGCGTATTTGCTGTCGGCTGGTGCCTCAAACTGGGGGGCGCAGCGGAAATAGAACGAGGGATTGCCCTGTGCGTCCTTGGTGCTGGCGATGATGCCACGGTTACGGATGTGGATGTTGACACCGTCGTCAGTGCGGATGCTGTAGATGGCCTCCACCTCTGTACGGCCTGCGGCATTGGCCAACTGGTAGTCGGCACCGCCGTTCAGGATGGTTCCCTTGATGTTCGGTCCCTCGAAGGTGCCGCCCGTGATGGGGATGACAGTACGGCGGCCGTGCTGCGTCTCGCCGCAGGAATAGGTTTCACCGAGGGTGACCTTCAGTTGCATGACAAACTCCGCCTGTGGCGCCTCGGGAATATTATCCTGTGCGCTGGCATTCAGGACGAATGCCAGCAGCACAGCAATCATTGTTATTGCTTTTTTCATTTGTTGATAATTTTTTTACCGTTTCTGATGATGATACCCTTGTAGTTGCTATCAACCCTGCGGCCGAAGAGGTCGTAGGACTTCTGGTCGGTAACGGGAATGTCGTAGAGCATGTCATGGATACCCGATGAGGTGCACTTCAGTTCGAGTTTGTCGATGTTACAGTTATCACCCGTGATGGTGATACGAAGGATCTGCTGACCAGCCTCCAAATCCTTGCTCAGTTCACCTTCAACAGTCGTGTATTTGCTCCAGTCATTATTGGCTGTCTGTGGAACGCTTATCCTGGCAAGCGTGGTAGGAGTTGTGGTACTCGTGAGTTTCTTGACACCGATGGTGAAGCCTGAGCCGGTGGTGCCAGAAGACACGGTTGCTACATAGGAATAGGTGCCTGCCTCCTGAACGTCGATCGTGTATTCTAACCACTCGTTTTTAACAGTATAGCCGATGACCGTACCACCGTTGCCTTCCTCAAAGTCGACACCCTCGCTGTCAGTACGGTAGTTCTTAACACTGCCCTCACTGGTATCGTTGGAGTCGTGGAAACTCAAGCCTTCACCGCCCTTGTCGAAATTCACAGCCTTAATGACGCCGGGGATGACGATAGGTGAATTGGTGTAAGGCGTACGCTTGCCGTTGACTTTCAGTGTCTTTCTCGCCGAGGTGTTCTCCTTGCCTTCTGCATCATAGGCAATAGCCGTAATCACATAACTGCCTTTTGCAGTAGGTTCAAACTCCATCGTGTAAGGAGCCTCGGTTAAGGTACCAATCAGCAGGTCGTTGGCATACACTTTCACACAGGCAATAGTGCTGGTGGCTGTCTCGGCCTTCACTTCGATAACGGCTTTGTCGCCCAACTCGATGGTGTTGGACTTGCTGGTAGGATTGAAATAGGCAGAGGCGGGGATGGACACCTTGATGTTCTTGTCCTGCTCATAGCGGTTGAAAGTGAGGCTCTTGAGATAGAAGCCGCCCTTGTCGATATTCACGCAGAAGATGTGACGACCAGCCGTCAGCGGCTCCTTCATGATACAATGCATTGTTTGGAAATCGGTGGCGCTGCCCGTCTTCGGTACCTCGATGAAATCGGTGAGATAGGTCAGGTTGTCGAGTGAGTACTCTGCCAGATGGAACCAGCCACCGGTCTTCGTGGAGGCAACTTCTACATCCACAGAATAGAGGCCGTCTTCCTGAACGTCGACGGTGTATTCCATCCATCCGTCGTTCTGTGTGGCAGTCGTAATCTTACGTGAAGCCTTGTTGTAGGACACGCCAGAGGCACCATTGTCATATTCTTCTGCCTTGATGGTACCAGGCAGTGTCGGCACGGTCTCATTGTAGGGAGAACGTACTGTCGTAGAACTGAGAATATTGAAGCGCGAATAGCGTTCGTAGGTCGAGCCGTCGGTGGTGGTCACGACAGCCTTCAAGGTCTTCCAGCCTGTTTTGGCATCCGATGCCACAGCATACTCTGTGACGTATGGTGCCTCTGTCATGGTGGCAATCAGGTCATCACCCACATAGAGGTCAACCTTCTCGATGGTCTTTGTGGCCATAGAAGCGCGTACCTTGATGGGTAGTTTGTCACCTCTGGCCACCTTCAGATCACGGGGTCTTATGTAGATAGATGCCTCTTTCTTTGCGCCGGGGAAAGGACCCTTGGCGTTCTTGGCAGCCTCGGTTTCCATATATTCCTTGATCCATGTCATAGCCTTACGTTCTTTGCCGTTCTTGTAAAGGCCCGAGTTGTCAACCCATGTTGCTCCATGGACATAACCCCACAGGGTGACGCCTGCGCAATAGGGGGCTTCCCACATCAGTGGCAATACCTTCTCGTACTGTGCCTTTTGCTGAGCGTCGTCTGCTTTGTCAATATCCAATTCCGTGATGAACATTGGCATCTTCAGTGCATCTTGCTGCTTTTTCAGTACACTACTCAATTCGCTTGTGCTGATGTCGTTCACATCGTGCGACTGGTTGCCGTAGGCATCTATTGGCGCACCGGCATCACGCAATGTCTGCACTAACGTGATGTAGTTATCCACATCCCAACGAAGAGAATTGTAGTCGTTATAAATAAGTATGGAATTTGGCCAGCGCTCGTAGGCAAGTTCGAAAGCCTTGATGAGCCAGTCGTAGCCAGTCTTGCCACCACCACCCAGTGTTTCCTTCATCATCGGGTTGCCAGCCTGGTGATTACCCACGGCCTCGTTCACTACGTCAATCATAGGCAGGGTGGAATAATGTTTCTTGGCAGCATCGAACCATTTCACAAGGGCCAGATAACGGTCCTTGATCGACAGGCTCGAAAGCCAACTTGGATACTGGGCACCCCATACCAGTGCATGGAACTTGTAGGTGAAACCGTACTTCTTGGCATAGTTAAAGGGTGTGTCACTTCCCCAGTTGTAACTGCCCTTGGTTCCTTCCACCGAAGACCACTTGGACTCGTTCTCAGGTGTTACCTGGTTCCATAGTTCGTAGTACTTTGGCACGCCTCCTCCGGCATCCATCTGGTAGCGGGTGGTGATGTTACCCAGGAACTTGTCGGGGTTGGACGACAACTGTGCAGATGCCTGTGTAGAGAAGAGGCCTGCACCAAACAAACAGATTAATGTCTTTTTAAGTAAATGATTCATATCGATTGCTATTAGTTATTATTCTCGGGTGCAAAGATATACATTATTTATGAAATCTGTTTTTATGGGACGCTTAAAAAATGTTATTTGAGATTAGAACTTGTAGTCGACACCCAAACCGACTACGTAGTTGGTGCGCGAATAAGTCTCTATACCATAGGAAGCCTGCTTGTCGTAGTCACTGTAAATCGACATAAAGTAACCAGCATTAAGGCGTACTTTCTCAGTGATATTCCAAGCACCACCGAAGCCGACGGAATAACTGTCGCAGGCGAACGAGGTGTTCTTCTGGTATTCGTCGCTGAGACCGTAGTCGGTACGCTGACCGCCACAACTGACGGTGAATTTGTCGTTGATGTCGTATTCGATACCAGCGAGGATTTCGTGAGTGCCGTGAGTTAACTTCTCCTGACGGTCATCAGCCATCTTGGCATTCTTGTCATCGAAGAAATGGTATTCGACGGTAGCACGGAACTTTGGGGTGAACTCGTAACCGGCAGCAACAGAAAGCAGTGCAGGCATGTCGTAGCGTGTGTGGACACCATCTTGAAAAGGTGCGATGGTACCAGCCAGTTTTGGTGCCAATCCTTCCTTTATCGTTGCTAATGTGGCTTCGCCATATACAGGCACGGCAGCAACTTTGGCCACCAAGCCATTGCCGAGGCCGGCATCAAGGATGTTGGTGCTGTTCTTGGGATTGACCTTGGTACGGAACTCGTAGCGTGCAGTGAGGGTGATCGGTCCTTGGTGATAGTTCACGCTGACCATAGGAGTGAAACCCCAGCCTTTCTGGTCGACATCAAGCAGGAGTTTTGCAAGTTGACCGTATTCATTTTGTGCGTTGGCTATGACATGACCGCGATAGTAGCCGTCATAGTAATTGGCACGAATGCCGACAGCAGCGGAGAGGCAGTCAATAATTTTATAGGTGAAGTTAATCTGTCCACCGTAGATGTACTGCTTGCCCTTCATCTCAGAATCGATGGTATAATTTTGGGGGATATCGATTCCTGGCAGTTGGTTTAGTTGGGGTATCAAACTACCAAGCAATGTTTGTACCATGAGATTGTATTCTGGCACGCCTTGTTTATACTCTACGAAGCCACCACTGCCCACGATGCCAATCATCGATGAAATGGCCCATTTGTCTTTTTTGTAGGAAGCGAAGAGGGCTGGTACGATGGGGGCAGATGCCTTACCCTCGTAGGTGGTATTACCCAACTTAATGTCACGATTCTGCCAAGGCTTCTGGAAGTTGAGCGAGAGTTGCCAGCCTTCATGTCCCCAGGCGAGACCTGCGGGGTTGGAGTAGGCTGCATCGATGTCGAAGGTAGCGCCACGCGCCATCATACGGTCGAAGGCGATGTGGTAGTTGGTGTTGGTCATCAGTCCGCCTGCACGG